>NZ_JBEXPH010000102.1:0-30419 GCF_040611955.1 Streptomyces sp. NPDC006510
TCGACCACGCAATCTTCGAGGTGCTCCGGCGCAACCGCGTCATCAGGTCGTACCGGGCCCCTCTGCACTGGGCCGAGGTCCGCGCGGAGACCCGCAGGGGCGGTGTGACCCGACTGCAGGACCGCCGGACGAGTTCACCCGCCTTCGCTTCCCGTGCCACGTACGGCCGGCCCATCTGCCGCGCACGTCCCGGCACGGCAGATGGACGCGCCGGCCGGGGCAGTGCGGCGGTGCGCATCTCGTGCAGCCGCCCCGCCTGTGCCGAGCAGCGTCTGCCATCCGCAACCGCTGCACCCAGCCACAGCCAGGCGCGGCGGTTGAGATGGTCAGACCCGCGGGGTCTCCGCACCAGGTGTGTGTGCTGCCGGTTCGGCCTTCTGCGCCCGGAGTTCCCTGACCTCGGCCTGAAGGTCTGTGAGTTGCCGGTGAAGTGCCTGAATCGCCACGATCGCGACGCCGTTGGCATCGGTGCAGCAGATCGTCTTGTCGTCGGCTCCCAGGCCGAGGTGGGCCCGCCAGTCCTGTGCCATCGGCCCCAGGTGGCGCACTTCGTCGTCCTCCCACCGGTACCGCCATGTGCTCACAGGTAGGCCAACCACTGCGGCGAGGACATCGAACCCGTTCACGCCGTCACCCGCCTCTGCGACTGTTTCCCGGGAGGCTGTGGACGTCGTTCCAGCGGGATTGGGTGTGTCGGGGTGCAGGCGCGCCCGGTAGGCCCGAATGCCGGCGGTCCGGGCGCGGTGAAGGCGTTCGGTCAGCGATCCCATCGCACCGGGCTCACGCTGGTCTTTACGGCCCGGTCTGAGAACAGCAGACTGCCCAGCGGGACGAACTGAGCGGAGACCTCGGGGTCGTCGTCGGCCGGGGCGGCGCTCTGCTCCGCTGCCAGGACCTGCGCGGGCTCGGCGGCCTCGGCCGCCGAGGCTGCGCCCAGGCACACCGACACGGCGGCGATCACAGCGGAGGACACTGCGGCAAGCCGGGTAGCTGCGGTAAGAGACATGAAGCACGCTCCGGGTTAGTCAGAGATCAGATCAACCAGGAAACGACACCGCCCCCCGTCGGTCACGCAGCACGACCACACGTTGACGAGACCCAGGGGTCCGAATCAGAGGGGCCTTGCCCCCGGTTCCTGGGCACCCGAGACACTTGGATCCTGATGGTCCAGGAGAACGGATGTCCCGTGGTCATGAAGCACTGTCCGCTGGAGTTCAAGGCGGACGCGGTCGCGTTGTACGAGTCGCGGCCGGGAGCGGCCATCAGGTCGGTCGCCGCTGACCTGGGGGTCAGCCCGGAGACGCTGCGGAACGGGGTCCGGGCGGCCGGCGCGAGTCGGCCCCGGGGACGCCGGGCGGGGGTGCCGGCCCAGCCGTCCACACCGCTGGAGGCGGAGAACGCCGCTGTGCGCAGGAAGGTCCGTGAGTTGGAGGAGGAACGCGAGATCCTGAGGTAGGCGGCGAAGTATTTCGCCGGGGAGAGGCGCTGGTGAACCGCTTCCGGTTCGTCGCCGACCACCAGCGTCGTTTCGGCGTGAAGCAGCTGTGCAGCATGCTCGGCATCGCCCGCTCCAGCTTCTGTTACTGGCCCCGGACAGCTGGTGACCGGGCCACCCGGCAGGCGGCCGACGCCCCCCTCGCCGCCCTGATACGAGCCGTGCACCAGGAATCGGACGGCACCCACGGCGTCCCCAGGATCACCTCCGAGCTCCGCGACGACGTCCGGCGCGTCAACCACAAGCGGATCGCACGCATGATGCGGAGCATCAATCCGGCAGGAGTGCGGTTGCGCCCCAGGCACCGCACCACCGTTGCGGACCCGGCCGCGGTGAAGGCCCCGGACCTGATCGGCCGCGACTTCACCGCGAGTGAACCGAACACGAAGTACGTCGGCGACATCACCTATCTCCCCCTGGGCGGCGGGAAGTTCCTCTACCTGGCCACGGTCATCGGCCTCGCCTCGCGCCGCCTGGCCGGCTGGGCCCTGGCCGATCACATGCGAACCGATCTCGTCACCGACGCCCTGGCCGCCGCCGAGCGATGCCGCGGCAGCCTCACCGACGCCGTCCCGCACACCGACCACGGTGCCCAGCCCGGGCCGGGCGTTCGCCGACGCCTGCCGCAGGGCCGGCGTCCGCCAGTCCATGAGCGCGATCGGCTCCAGCGCGGACAACGCACTCGCCGAGTCCTTCAACGCGACGTTCAAACGCGAGATACTCCAGGGCCGGAAGAGCTGGTCCAGTGAGCGCGAGGCCCGCCTCGACGCGTTCCGCCGACTGCACCGCTACAACACCCGACGCCGTCACACTCGCCTCGGGCACGCAGCCCGATCGCCTACGAAACAGCGTCCAGAACGACATCAACTACGAGGTGGGATGCGTTCACGGCTCGCGGGCGGGCCTTTCACGCGCTCGGGCGTACGCTCCGTTCGGCGATGCGGATCAGGGGGCGCTCCGGGACCAGGCGGCTGACGACGCGTGACACCAGCGCATTGCCGACACCGTCGACGACGGTCGCCTTGCGTCCGCCGAGCGCCGCGAGTGCTGTGGCGACGACCTGCTGCGGTGTGCGCCGGCTGCCGACCGACGCGTTGTCACCGGCCACGTCGAAGAACGGGGTGTCGGTGGCGCCCGGGCAGATCCCGAGGACGGTCACACCGGTGCCGCGGGTCTCGCCCCAGAGGGAACGCGTGAAGGACAGGACGAATGCCTTCGTCGCGGAGTACACCGCCATGTGTGGCACCGCCTGGAATCCGGCCGTGCTGGCGACGTTGATGATGGTGCCGCGCCCGCGCTCGACCATGCCGGGCAGGAGCCGGGTGGTGTTGCCGACGAGCGTGCCGACGTTGAGCTGCACCTGGGACGCCATGTGGCCGGGGTCGGCCTCGGCGAGGTCGCCGTGGGAAGCGAAGCCGGCGTTGTTTATGAGGATGTCCACGGCGACGCCCTGCTTGTCGAGCGTACGCGCGAGGGTCTCGGAGGAGTCGGGCCGGGAGAGGTCGAGGGCGATGGGTCTGACGGTCACGCCGTGCTTGGTCCGCAGGGTCGAGGCCAGTTCCTCCAGCTTGTCCTTCGAACGGGCGACGAGGACCAGGTCCACACCGCGGGCGGCCAACTGTCGAGCGAACTCGGCACCGATCCCTGACGAAGCGCCGGTGACGACGGCCAGCTGGGAGGTGAGAGTGTCCGAGTAGTTCATGTCTGTCTCCATACCGACTCAAAGGTTTTTTTCTTGGCGATGAAAAGGCCGAGGTGGCCGACGTGCGCGGTGTCCGGCCTGCCCGCGTTCAGTGAGCTTCGGTGGTCGCCTCAATGACTTCGGCGAGAACGCCCGCCGCACGGCGCAGCTCTTCGGGAGTGGCGCGCCCCGTGGCCTCAAGGACACCCTTCAGCCCGTCGAACGCTCCCACGAATACGGTTGCCAGCGTGTGGGCGTCGGCCGAAAGATGCAGGTCGCCCGCGCGGGCGCCGGCGAGGAGGAGTTCTTCGACCAGGCCGACCCACTCCGCGAGAACGGACACCTGAGCGTGTTCCTGCGGTGACTCGGTGGTGAGCTCGCGGTCGAGCCGTACGACGGACCATCCCGCGGGTTCGGCGATGACGAGGTCCACGAGGACGGGGACGAGTCCGCGTACCTGTGCGGCCGGCCCTCCGAGCCCCTCGAGCTGCCTGCGCACATGCGCAAGCAGCCCCTGCTTCTGATCGTCGACGACCGCATGGGCCAGGGCGGCCTTGCTCTTGAAGTGGAAGTACACGGCGCCCTTGGTGAGGCCGGTCTCGCTCACCACGTCGTCCATCCGGGCCAGGGCGTACCCCTTGGCGTCGAAGACACGGGCGGCGGCGCGCAGAATGTCCCGGCGCGTCGCCGCGCCCTTCGGTGTCAGTTGATCCACTGGCCTTCCCATGCCCCCGATAGTAAATACCTTCGAGTCGGTTTTTCAAGTTGATCAAGAACCGCGTTACCCGGAGGGCCCCGGCCGCGGCGAGCGGCGAACTGGAGTGCGCGGCATGACCGGCCGGATGCCGGTGCCCGATCCGGGAATCGTGGAGGCGGCCCAGACCGCCCTCGACGAGGCCCTGGCGGGCCGCCCGCTGGTCTCGGCCGAGCGGTTCTGCTCGTCCATGCGCTCCCTGTACGCCGGGCCCGGGCCGCGCACCCTGACGCGGCCGGCGCTAGCGATCGGCTGCTATCCCGGCTGGGAACAGGCCGGTCCCCACGCGGTCCTGGCCGCCCAGGACCGTGTCCGAGGGGCCGAAAAACGGCACGGCTGGACCAGTGTCGTGGACAGCGAGGCTGCCGAACTGCTGTCCACGCTGCCCGCGCCACCGGCGATCGCCGCGATCGACGGCAACCTCCGCGCGGATCGAGGACGAGGCCGCCTTCAACGTCCTGCTCGTGGCGGCCGGAGTGCCGGAGCGGGTGCGGATCCCGTGCCTACGCGCCGAGGGAAGCTGCCTCCTCTGACCGAGCTCCGGCGCGCCAGGTCGGTGCGCGGCGGCTGGTGGTGCAATCCAGGGCCGACTCCGGCGGACGGTGCGCAGACCCTGCGGTCGCACGATCAGTGGAACGGTCCGGCCGGTGTCATCTACCTGGTCCACGCAGTGGACGTATCGAAGGCACACCCCACGTAGTCTCTCTCCCGTGCCAACCTCCGGCCCATATCGCGTCGCCGTCCTTGTGCTCGAAGGTGCGAAGCCGCTTGATGCCGGAATTCCCGCGCAGGTTTTCGCGACCCGCGCGAGCATGCCGTAGGAGGTGCGGGTGTGCGGGGCGGCACCCGGTTTCGTGACCGGCGGCGATGGCCTGTCGTACGGCGTAGCCCCCGGCCTCGACGCACTTGCGTGGGCCGACATCGTCTTCGTCCCGGCTACCGGTTTTTCCCCGTGGATCGACCGTACGCGCGCAGGAGTACGCGAAGGCGTACGACGAGCTCCTCGGTGCCGCCGGCCGGCTCGACATGCCGCGGCGCCTGGAAGGCGGGGGTGTCGACGCTCACTCGACTGCGGCCCTGCACGTGGCCCGGTTCGCCGCGACCATCCTGTGGCCGACCATCCCGAACACCCCGCCGCCCGGCTTCCGCCACGAAACGAGCGCCTGCTCCAGCTTGGCCGCGAACTGACGCGAGGCAGCACTGGAACTCGGCGAGTTCGCCCCACCGCGCCCCGCCCTACGGCTCGTCAGGGCTGGCGATCCGGCCCAGGAACATCCGAACGAAAACCAACGCCAAGCCCCGCCGGCCTGGGAGGACACCAGGTCCACGAGGTCCGGTGGCGTACCGCTATTTTCTGTTCCAATACTTCCCAAGGGCTGCGGCGTGCTCGACGGGCTGCGGCGTGCTCGAAGCCAGCCGCTGTCAATCCTGACGCGGCCGTCCGCTGCATCAGGATTCCACCCCGGAAAGGCTCAGACCCTGAACGCCTCACTCGCAGAAGCACTCTCCGTCGCCCTGCTCCTGGCGGTGCTGGCCTGCGCGGTGATCCGGCCGTGGGGCTGGCCGGAGGCCGTCGTGGCCGTCCCCGCCGCCGGGTTGGTCATCGCCACCGGCGCGATCCCGCTCGACCACGCGGCGGCCGAGGCCGCCCGGCTGGGCCCGGTGATCGGCTTCCTCGCGGCCGTCCTGGTCCTGGCCCAGCTGTGCGACGACGAGGGACTCTTCCACGCCTGCGGCGCCTGGATGGCCCGCCGGGCGGCCGGCCGTCCCCGGCGCCTTCTCGTCCTCGTCTTCGTGATCGCCTCGCTGATCACCGCGGTGCTCAGCCTGGACGCCACGGTGGTGCTGCTGACCCCGGTGGTGTTCGCCACCGCCGCCCGGCTGGGCGCCCGCGCCAAACCGCACGTCTACGCCTGCACCCACCTGTCGAACACCGCCTCGCTGCTGCTGCCGGTCTCCAACCTGACCAACCTGCTGGCCTTCGCCGCCAGCGGCCTGACCTTCACCCGCTTCGCAGCCCTGATGGCACTGCCCTGGCTTGTGGCCATCGGAGCCGAGTACGTGGTGATCCGCCGCTTCTTCGCCACCGACCTGGACGCGGGCGCCGAGGCCCCGCCCGCCGACGAACCCCGCGAACTCCCTCTGTTCGCCCTGCTCACGGTGGCGGGCACCCTGGCGGGCTTCGTCCTGACCTCGGCGCTCGGCATCAACCCGGCCTGGGCCGCAGCCGCAGGCGCGGCCGTCCTGGCGGCCCGCGCCCTGGCCCAGCACCGCACCACCCCCACGGCGATCGTCCGGGCCGCGGCCCTGCCGTTCTGCGCCTTCGTCCTGGCCCTGGGCATCGTGGTCCGGGCGGTGGTCGACAACGGCCTCGCGGACGTACTGGGCCACCTGGTGCCCGGCAGCACCGAGCTCCCGGCCCTCCTCGCCATCGCGGCACTGGCAGCCGTACTGGCGAACGTCATCAACAACCTGCCCGCCGTCCTGGTCCTGCTCCCCCTGACCGCCCCCACCGGCCCCGGCGCCGTCCTGGCCGTCCTCCTCGGGGTCAACATCGGCCCGAACCTCACCTACGCCGGCTCCCTGGCCACCCTGCTGTGGCGGCGCATCGTACGCGAACACGACACCGACGTAGAGCTGGGCGAGTTCACCCGGCTCGGCCTGCTCACCGTTCCCACCGCCCTGCTGCTCTCCGTGGTGGCACTGTGGGTCTCACTCCAAACGATCGGAGGCTGAACACCGTGACCGTCATCGTCTGGATCGTCGAGGGCACCTGGCCCGCCTGCGTCGACGCCGCGCGCACCCACGCTCCTGCGGACGCCGACCTGGTGCTGCTCCACGTCACCGGCCACGAGGTGCCGGGCGCCGCCCACGGCGCCTACGCCGGACTGCTGGGCCGCGCACACCCCGCCCGAGACCCCGGCACACGGATCGAGCACCTCGCCTCCGACTCTGCCGAACAGCTCCTGGCCAGCGCTGCCGAGCGGTTGGGACGCCCGTGCACCCGGCAAGAACGCTCGGGGCGCGTCGAACGAGAAGTCGTGACCGCCGCAGAAGGCGCCGACCTGCTCATCCTCGCCCGCGACGGCGACCGCACCCACCTCGGACCCCGCAGCCTCGGCCCCACCAGCCGCTTCATCGTCGACCACGCCCCCTGCCCCGTCCTGCTGGTCTGGCCGGAGACCGCACCCAGCACGGCCACCATCCCGCCACCACCACCCCACCCGCCGCACCACCGCTAGCCACGGCCAGGCCCTCCCCGCTCCGGGACCAAGATCAAGGGCTTGGCGCCAACCGCTGTTCCGTTGTTCCCCCGAGGCCGCACACCTGCATTCAGTCCGCGCCGTCCTTGTCGTCGAGCACGACGGTGGCTGGGTCGCGCAGGGGCCGCAGGCCGCCGCCGGGGCAGAGAGGGGAGCCGAAGGACCTGATCGAGGTCTGGACGCTGCTGGGGTCCAGCCGAGGTGAAGCCAAAAGCCGCAACGGCTCCGCCGTGAGCTACGACGTACTGCCTTCGAGCTGACGCGGAACGCGGGAGGCGCGTAGTTCACGCAGGTCGGGTATGTGGTTGTAGAGAGTGGCTGTAGTCGAGCGCGCGCCTGTGCAACCCGAGACGTCGGGCGCTCTGTTCCGGTCCGAGAGTGCGGGCCAGATCAGGGCGCGCGGCGCCAGCTCGCCATGTACGCCGACAGGCGTGGGTTATTGCGCTCCAGGCAAGGGGCAGGTATAGCTGGCTCGTTCCCCCGAGATCCGGGCGGCGATCGTCCACGCTCGGGCCGCAGTCGGCAGCAGGTGGGTCATGCACTCGACAGTGCGTGGTGGGAGGCCCCGGCGCCCGTCGGGGTCCCCGCGTTCTCGACCGGAGCGTCTCAGCCGCCCTGAACTCCTCCGTGGCAGCGGCGAAAGAGAGCTGCGGCGAGTACGACCACATAGACAGCTACGAGAAGGCGCAGCGCGTCCTGAGCGGACACGCTCGAACGTATCCGGGTATGCGCCGCTTCTGCGGGCGCGGAGGAAACGGGGTGGTGGGTGGCCTCGTGAAGCGCCGACCGTAGGGGTTGATGGCCTTCACGTCCGAACCCGATCTATGCGAGTGCCCGGCCTCGACCGGCTCGCCATTCTGCCCGGTCAAGCCCAAGCACCTCGTCGGCGCTGCGGGGCTCTGTGCGCGGCTGCTGGTTGAGCTTGTGGCGCGCGATGGAGGAGTGCCGGTAGACCTCCTTGCGGGCCCGCATGATGTTGCCCAGGGGTGCGTGTTCGGCGGTGACCCGCCATGGAGTGAAGGACAGTGAGTCCATCTTCTCCAGGTTCTCCGGGCCGGAGATGTCCTGCTGCGGCAGCCGCAGCTTCGCCACGGTGACGGACGGCGAGAGCTGTTCGGGCCACTCCACGGTGGTGTCCTCCACCGGCATGCGCTGCAGGTCGGTGCAGAGCTGGACCTGGATGTCGAAGGCGTAGGGCCGCTCCTGCAGTTCGGCTTGCAGGGCCGGCCGGAAGACCTCCTGCGCGGAGGCCGGGTCGATGGCGCGCTGGACCACCGCGGCGGCGAAGGACGGGTCGGGAGTGATGCGCACCTTGGCGATGTAGTCCCCGTGCCGGACCGCGCCCATCGTCCAGTAGCTCGACAGCAGCAGGTTTGCCGGAGGGGTCTTGGAAAGGCGCAGGAAGGCCAGGAACTCGTCCCACGCCCATTTGTCCTGGTCCAGTGTTCCCTTCCCGGTCACGAAATCGGTGAAGAAACGATGTGCGCCGGGTCGGCCCTGGGAGAAGTAGGCCGGCGCGTTCAGGAACAGTTCCTGGATGAACAGGTAGTGCTCGACTGTATTGCAGAAGAAGATCGGTCCGTTGATGTTGGCGTAGTCGAATGTGCCCGTGTCCGGTTCGTCTTCCAGCAGGGTCGGGCCGGGCATGTCGAACATCTTCAGCGCCAGTCCGGTGGCGGCGCCCAGTCGTGCGTCGGCTCCGGCGTGGGGCGAGCCGTTGGAGAAGCGGATGAGTGCATCGTGGGTTCCCGGAGTCGCGTAGATGCCTTGGGCGTACTCGGAGGACAGCCCGTCCAGGATCTCCACTTCCCCTCGGACCAGCCCGTAGCCCTTGGCGTGGGCATCGCGGAGGGCCCGTCCGGTACCACCGGCCTTGACCGACTCGGCGATGTAGCTCTCGGTCTTTTCGATCACCGTCTGTACGTTGCGGTCGAAGTGCGGGTCGTCGTCTTCGACGTCCGGCGTGTAGGGAACGAACTGTGCTGCCATGACTTCGACCTCTTCTCAAAGACCGTGGTGGGTCTCGGGGGTAGGAAGTGCCGTCAGTCCTCCAGTTCGGCGAGCCAGCGCAGGGCGCGCAGACCTGGCAGGAAGCAGTACTCGCCGCCGCGGGTGACGACGAAGCTGGGCAGGTTCTGCAGGCGGCGCCGGATCGGCTTGTCCGGGATGGTGGCGCTGCCGGTTCCGTCGTGGTGCCCGGCTACCGGGTCCTTCTCGCCGGGGTAGCCGATGAAGTTGCCGTCGTTGACCCATTCGGCCTTGATGAACTCGAACTGTCGCTCCAGATGGGCCCCGATGAAGACTCCGACGAGGCCCCGGTCGGCACCGTCGTCCTCCAGCACGCCCTCGGGCAGCGGCGGCCCGTAGGTGGTGCCGCGGCGGATGAGGCGGTGCATCCGTGCGTCGCCGATGATGGTGGAATCGCGGGGGTTGGTGCGCCGGATGTGCGCACCGGCGGGGCACCGGAAGCCGCGGTCGTCGTTCTCCCGGTACAGGAAGTTGTTGACGCGGTGCGGATCGGCCGCCAGCTCCGGGTCATCGTGTTCCGGGGTCAGCGTCAGCGGCGCTCCGCTGGGCCAGCGTCCGACCATCTTTGCCGCCAGGAGTGCCTCCTCCTGGGCACTGGAGGTGTTCGCTCGCAGGTACCGGCGCCAAGCCGCCACGTTGGTATGGATCTTGCGAACGGCCGCGTAGGTTCCGTTGCGCCCCAGCACATCGGGGCTGGGCATGGGCGGCAGGCTGCCGGTTTCGTCGGGGTAGCCGAGGATGAACTCGCCGGCCTTGATGGGGACTTCCTGCGGGTTGGAGCCGGGCAGCCCGACGCCGTCGATGTTCGGGTGACTGATGCCGTCGCGGAATCCGAAGGTGGTGCGGCCGGTCGGGAGCTGGTGGACGTCCTGCTGCCAGATCACCTGGACACCGGGGGTGTCCTGGTAGGCGACGCGGGCCCGCTCCAGCGCCTTGTCCAGGTGCGCCGTATCCGAGGAGAGGGCGCTCAACGCGATGTGGACATCGCCGGTTCCGAACGGTGCCTCCCAGTGGGCCGGGGCACTCTCGCCCACGTCGCCGATCAGCTCCGCCCGAGCGGCCATGCCCTCACGGAATGTCTGCGGAAAGCTGTCCAGCGACTCCTGGGGCACCCCCAGGGCTCTCAGTCCCTGGTAGGTGAACGCCACAGCCACCCAGGCGTCCTGGCTCCGGTTTACGCCGGGCAGGCCACCCGAGGTCAGCGGAAGCAGCCGCCGCAGCAGGGCACGCCCGGCGTGGCGGTCATCGACGCGCAGGAAGACGAACTTTCCCTCGTACGGCACCGGCCGTGGACGCAGTGCCCCGCTTTGGACGTCGTCGATCTCGACGCCCTCGCCAGCTGCGCTGCTGCTGTCCGCCGTGTTCATGTTTGCTGTTGCCTCCGCATCGGTCTCTGTCTGGACAGCTCCACAGCAGTCGGCCGACGTGCTTCGACGCGGGTCCAACGGTGTTGGGTCGGCTGTGAGGGATGGCTGTGTCCGGGTTCTAGGCCGCGGCTTCCTCCAACAGCTTCTGGAAGGCCGGCGTGGCCAGCAACTCGGCGTTCGCCGGGCTGTCCAGCGCTGTCCGGAACTCGGGAGTGTCCAACACCTCCTGGAACGCCTTGTCCACGCGCTGGTCCTTCCAGATCTGCTGAACAGTCAGATCGGGATAGGAGCTGACGAAGACTCCCGCGGGCTCCTGCTGGGAGACGAACCAGTCCTTCACCCCGGGATCGGCTACGCCGGGGAACCCTTCGGTGTGCGAGAAGACCTTGTCGAAGCGGGCCCCGACTACCGTCTTGGCGAAGTCGTCGATGTAGGTGTCCCAGGAGCCGTCGAAAACGCTGGCGAACATAAACCGGGTGTCGTTGTCGAAGATCACGTGCCGCGCGTCGTGCAGGGTACCGATCTGGCGCAGCGCCGCACGGGCTTCGTCATCAGCCGTCGCGTCGGCGAGCGCGGCGAGATCCTCACGCAGCGCATCGGCGTGGCCCGGCTTGATCCTGGTGAAGACGGTAAACTCGCTACAGACTCCATCTTTCCTGCCCGGGCGCTCGGGTTGAGCTGACTGGGCTGCACCCGTCGTCGCAGTCATCGGAGATTCTCCTGCCACGGATCGGTGCGAGGTTCGCCAAGCGCCCGAATATGGGGCGCCATCGCCCTCACCTCTTCATCCTGACCGCATACGCATCGCGTCGCACCCCCGGCCCGGGATGACGGGGTACCCGGGGACAGTATGTTGCGGGGCTCCGACACTGCGGTCCAGCCCGATCGGCTCGTCACTCCCTCACACTGACCGGCTGCGGTCCGTGCCCGATTTGCCGTCCGGGGTGTGCCTCGCCCGCCGTCCGTCACGGTGCCGGGAGAGAGCTTTTTCAGGTGCTGACCTGCTGTCGAGCCCGATGGGGTACCACCGCAGAAACGAGCAGGCCGAGGCCCTCGCGCTCCATGAAGCTCCCGAGGACAGATCCGCAAGGGCGCAGGACCATGGAGTGGAGACCTGCCGAATTCGTCGTCGCGTTCTGGGACAACTGCTTCCGATTGGCCGGTAAGGGGCAGCCACGTAGCCGACCATGCAACCCGCGGCGCTGCTCCGGCTGCCCCGTGAGCGGGATCGAGCGGCGAAACGCTCAGCGAGTCCGGAACATCGGGCCGAGCTGCGGACGATACCGACCGCTGAGGATCACTCTCCGGAGAGGTGGCGACCCAGTTCCGGGGCCCTTGCAGCACGCCCCGGACACGTCCACGACAGTCCTGTGGCTGCGCATGCAGACGGTCGGTCATGCACACCCGCCTGACCATACTCAACTCGGTCACCACCCTGACCCCCCTCCTGGAGGCAATCATGGGCACGGTTCTCGGTGACGTACTGGGTTTCGCGGCCGGCGTCGCGATCAGCCCACTCCCGATCATCGCGATCATCCTCGTCCTCGCCACGCCTCGGGGACGTCTCAACGGACCGCTCTTCACCGTCGGCTGGATCCTGGGACTGTCGGCACTGGGCGCGGTGATGCTGGCGATCGCCTCCCCCGCAGACGCCTCCGCCCACGATCACCCGGCCACCTGGGTAGGAGCTCTCAAACTCGCTCTGGGCGTGCTCCTCGTTCTCTTCGGCGCTCGGCAGTGGCACCGGCGCCCCACAGATCCCTCGGAGGCCCAGCTGCCGAAGTGGATGGGCGCGATCGACCGCCTCACGCCGGTCAAAGTCTTCGGACTCGGAACCGCCCTGGCCGCACTCAACGCCAAGAACGCCCCGCTGACCATCGCCGCGGGCGCCACGATTGGCTCAGCAGGACTGCCGGTCGGGCAGCAGATCGCATCGCTGGCCATCTTCGTCCTGATCGCCACCCTCGGCCTGCTGGCCCCCTTGGGAGTCTTCCTGCTCGGAGGAGAGCGAGCGAAAACGACGCTCGGCAGTTGGAAGGACTGGGCAGCCCAGCACAATGTCGCCGTCATGGCAGTCCTGTTCTTCGTTCTCGGGCTGAAGCTGCTCGGAGACGGCATCTCCATCCTCACCTCCTGATGGGCATACCCACGCGCGGCGAGGTAGTCCGAGCACAGACGTACGGCAGAGTGACTTCGTTCACGATCAGCGACAGCACGGGTGGTTGCACAGGGTTCGCAGGGACTGTAAATCGCCATCCTCGGCATGAAGACCTGGAAGATCCTCCGCGACTGCCACCTCAAAGGCGACGGAGTCCACCACGCCATGAACGGCATCGCCCGCTTCCACGATCTCGCCCTCACCGGATGAACGAGTGCGCCGGCCCTCGACCGACCGCGTTCACACCGACTCGAAGATCGTTTACTGGACAACTCTTAGAGGCAATACCGCCTTCTTTAAGGACTTTTGCTCACTTCACCGCCGAGTAGCCGAGGGGAATTTCACCCCTCGGCCCTCACAGAACCGTGCTCAATAGTCTCCCGGTAC
Source organism: Streptomyces sp. NPDC006510 (assembly GCF_040611955.1). Classification (NCBI taxonomy): domain Bacteria; kingdom Bacillati; phylum Actinomycetota; class Actinomycetes; order Kitasatosporales; family Streptomycetaceae; genus Streptomyces; species Streptomyces sp. NPDC006510. The sequence goes on from NZ_JBEXPH010000102.1 coordinate 13,134, forward strand.
ACGGCTATTGTCGTCCTGACCATCAGACCAGTACGGCGCTCACTGTTGGGGAAAGGCGCCAGTGCGCGAACATGCGGGGATATTGCCGAGCGATCTCCTGTAATTTCGCAAGCGCCTTCCGTTTGGCCGCGAGCCGTTTGTACTTCTTGCGGATCCAGCGCACCAAGTAGGCGTTGATGCGCACCATGAAAGAGATCAGCTCCCAGGGCCTGAAACGCCCGTAGTAATTGATCCAGCCCGCTACCTTGGGGTTGAACCCATCGGGCGAGTTCTTGAAAGGTCAGATCTGTGCGGGTATGTAGGTGCCAGCTCCGCACTACCCGGCCGAGTCTTGGCCGGGTGCAGATGCAGCCCGACCTCGGCCATCCTCTCCGTGAGCGCGGCCAGCAGCTGACGGGCCTGACGCTCGGTGACGCAGTGCAGCACCGCGTCGTCCGCATAGCGTTCGAACCAGATGCTCGTAGTGCAGGAACAGGTTTGCCAGGACGGGAGATACGGGAGCTCCTTGCGGAGTCCCGCATTCCCGCTTCAGCATGGTTCCATCGGGCGTCGCGAGCGGTGCTTCAAGCCACCGCTGCACGTACAGCTTCACCCAAACGGCATCGGCATGGGCTTCCACCGCCTTGACCGGCAGGTCCCAGGGCACGCTGTCGAAGAACTGGGCGATGTCGAACTCCACCACCCAGTCCCGCTTCCAGCAGCGCTCCCGGCATTTCCCCACCGCATCCAAAGCGGACCGCCCGGGTCGGTATCCGTAGCTGTCCGGGTGAAATACAGGCTCCACCCTTCGCATCAGGCTCTGTCCGTCTACCCCCGGTGCACCTCTATTCGCCCTGACTTCCTCCCAGGCTTCCTTGATCTCCCAATTCGAAATCTCAAACGGCTTGGCCGATGACTTCAACTGGCCCATTCCACTCCTCCCGGACATAGTCCGGTTGAGGTGATCAACACAGTCACGAACGACCCGACCCCTTCGCTCCACCCCCATTACAGGGGCTTCATCACTACTACGAGCCGGTCCGCCAGCGGGTCTCGCATCGGTACTCGACCCCTCACAGTTGCTGCTGCTTGAGGAACTCCCTCTTGCCGCCGCATCGTGGCGGGCGGTATCGAGACACGCCTTCTCCTGTTCCGTGCGGAAGCCGCATACCGGGCTCACGTCGCCTGCATGCCGGACACCACCTGGCCAATAGACGGGCACCCGCCAGGCTCATCCCGGGATTTAGGGAACGCTCCAGTTTCGAGGACGCGTGGCGGCCGCCCGTGACCGGCGTGGTTCCAGGTGCGAGCACACCGGGTCTGCGCCGCGGGCGGGGCGGGCGGGCCTTGCGGCGCGGTCCGCCCCGGTGGGCGGTCAGGCGATAGCCAGGCGTACCTGTGCCTTCTTCGTGCCGTGGAAAGTGAAGGAGAACTGCTCACGGGTGCCGGAGCTGCACGCGGACTTCGGCTGGTAGTCGCCGTTGCCGGCGTTGATGCGGACCAGGGCACACTTACCGTCGGCACGGGTGTCCTGGAGCCAGCCTGAGACCGTGACGTTGTTGCCCGAGCAGCGCAGGGTCCAGCTGGCCGATGCCCCGTCGATCACCGGGGAAGCGGAGGACGGGCAGGTGGCCGCGCTCGCCGAGCCGGCGGCTCCGAGGGTGAGTCCACCAGCGAGGATGGCGGCCGACACAGCGGACGTGAGGGTCTTGCGGACAGCAGACATGAGTGCCCCTTTCGGGCGACGTGGTGACAGGTAGCGGACCGGGACGAGGACCTGGACTGTCGACCGCCGATGGGGCGGGCTGTCCGGGAGTGCCGGCCGCGAAACCAGCGTCGCCGGGGCGGCCGGGTTGGGGAAGACGATTCCGGCTGTTTGCCGAGGCGCATCGATGCCTCATGTATGACAGGGCTGTGACCTGGCGCTATGCCCCGATGCATGGGGGCTGCATAATCCGGACGGTGTGCCCGGGGGCGGGTGCGCCATGCTCGGTCGGCACGCGTGCCGACCTTCTCACACGGAAGCGGAGGCCAGAGGGCTCGTGGCCCGCTGGTAGTTCGGTGCCTTGACAGCCATCCCATGAGCTGGCGTGTCAAACAGCGAGTGCGTGGGCCCCGGCGGGACCAGACGGTTGGCTCGTCGCGCGGCTGCCGGTCGCTCAGACCGAACGGATGCCCTAGCCTCGGCAGGTGACGCTCTACAGGCGCGACCACATGTACCGCCGGAAGGCCAGATACCGTTTCAGCCAGCCCGCGCTGCCGTCGGCAGGGCGTTCCTCGTCGGGCATCGTGGCGTCGCACAGCCCGGCAGTGGCACCGGACTTCTCCAGGATCTCCAGCCATAGTGCGGGCAGTTCGCGGTCGGTGCTCTGCAGCATGACGTTCGGCAGGGTGCCGCGTACCGCAGGGTCCCGCCGGGACTCGAAACCCCGCCGGTGAGTGCACGGTTGTCACCGGACCGGATTCCGGATCGCTGTGCCGGAATTCCTTATCGGCCATCTGCGGCTGCTCCATGGGTGATGTGCCTGGCAGTTCGGTGAGTGAATCGGGAGATGGGCACCCAGGCCGACGGACGAGCTCGCCAGCGGGCCTCAGCGCCCCTCGGGAGCCGCGTCGGCGCGGAAGACGGGCAGGCCCTCGCGCAGCCGTGCGAAGAGCAGGCTGGCGTCGAACATCTCCTCGTCCTCGTCGGCGGCGAAGACCTCGTCCACCAGGAACGCGCGCAGCTGCTCCTGCACGCCGTCCCCGTATCCCCCCTGGTAGTCGAACAGGTCGAAGTAGAGGTCCGCCTCCACGGTCGCGATCGTCTCGTGCTCGTCCTCGATGACCAGGCGGGCGCGGATGGTGACCGCGTGAAGCGTGCTGTCGTTGTAGTCGCCGTAGACGACGTCGGCCTCGATGTCGCCCATGACCAGCATCTCGCCGTCGGTGAACACCCCGCGGGCCGTCACGCCACCGCCGATCGTCACCACCGAGTCGGGGCGGCAGTCGGCCAGCACGCCGTCGACCGTCACCGATCCGGTGACCACGAAGGGCGCGCCCACGCCCAGGTCGCCCTTGACCACCAGGTCGCCGTGGTGGAAGAACGGGGTGTCCACTTGCTGGTCGCCGATCAGGGTGCGGGTCGTTCCGGTGTCGCCGAGAGTCTTGGCGCACATCTTCGGGACATACCCGAGCAGGTCGGGGTCGAGGGTGACACGCAGTTGGGCGACGAACTCCTGGTAGCTGTCGAGGTCCCTCTCCACGAGATCGGCGAGCCAGCTGCTGTTGTCGGATTTGAGCGCGGCGGCCCGTTCGGCCCGCATCACCTCGACGGTCCGCCGGATCGCGGCCATGTCGATGGGCAGCGGGGTGTCGTCGCTCTTGTTGTGTGCCATGGCGTTCGCCTTGTCTGCGGTCAGGGAACGGGCCGGTGTGGCCCGTCCGTCGGGGGCACCCGCACCGCGGGGGTGCGAGCGGCGAAGACGCGAACCGCAGGCTACCGGCCCATTGCGAGCCGAGGCCGTCCGGGGGATCGCGGCGGCGGCAGGCAGGTGACCGGGAGCGCTCTCGGCGGCTCTGGAGGGAGCCTCACACACGCCGTCCCGCGCGGGCATCCGTAGAAACCCTCAACGCGGCACGCAAGCCCGGCCGTTCAGGTCCAACGGCAACTAGCGTCAACGGCTTGACCGGAACGCCAGAACCCCCAGTACCTCTCCAGGGAAAGCACGCACATGGCCATCAGGGACAGTCTGGACCGGCTGCAAGCGTGGTGTGCCGGTCAGGAGGGCGGCGTGCGGCTTGCGCTCGGGCCGCCGCTGGACGACCGCCGGATCGACGCACTGCCCCATGAGCTGGAGAAGGACTACCCGTGGTGGCTGACGGTGCCGTTCCGGCCGGCCGACTTCCCCATCCCCGCCGGATACCGGGAGTTCCTGCGGATCTGCTCGTTCGCCCGGATCGAGTACCAGGAGGAGGGCCGCGACTGGTCGGTCTACGAACCGGTCAACATCTCCTCGCCGCAGGAGGTGGCCCGTGGACAGTCCTTCACGGTCGGCGGAACGACGCTGGGCAACGACCGCGAGATCCATACGACGTTCCTGGTGGCGTTCGCCACGGCGGGCTACAACATGGAGGCATCACGGTGGTACTTCTGCACCGACGGTGATCTCCCCCGGCAGAGCGGGGAGTTGCCGATCCTGCGGGAGTCCAACGACTACGAGTGCGACCTCGCCAAGTATGTCGACACGGGGGTGGGGCCGAATCCCATGAACTCAGATGCCCGGGCGGAAGGTATTGCCGCGCTGGGCCAGCCCGGCGGTCACGGGAGGGTGCGTAGGCCGGATGACCCATTCCAGGTCTCGTTCTATCCGCTGAGCTTCTCCGCGAACCTCGGCGGGCACATCGCCCTGCTCCGCGACAAGGCGGTTGTAAATCGGGGTCTCTCGGGACACGGGTGAAGTCTGCTTTCTCGGACTGAGCTGCGGGCGCAGCAGAGGTCGTTGTACCGGCCGAAGACTCCGCACCTCTTTGGCCAAGCCGCGGATGTCGGTTCGTCAGGCCACAGCCGGTCCGGTACCTCGGCCGTGGCCCGCGGGTATGCAAGGTCCGCACGTCACTTGCGGGCGACGAACCCCCACTGGTCGACAGGCTCAGCACCATCTTCGCTCAAGCTCGGACGCCACAGGGAGATGGACCCGAATCCCGGGTCGACCAGTTCCATCCCGTCGGCGCTCGCGACGATCTCCTCGGGCTGGCGCACCAGGTAGGGCGGAGTGTCTCCGGCCGCGTAGGCTTCCTGGGCTGCCAGTGTCTGGGGGGTGGTGATCGTGTCGCAGAGGACCAGGTAGCTGCCTGTCACTGTGCCGGCCATGTATCGGCGCATGAGGTCGATACCGGCCCGGGGTTCGACGTGTCCCAGCGTGGACAGCACCATGACGGCCACGGGCTGTGTCATATCCAGGGTTCGGGACGCTTCCTGGAGTACCCGCTCGGCTTCCAGCATGTCGGCATGCACGTAGTCCGTCACCCCGTCCGGCGCGCTCGTCAGCAGGGCGCGGGCATGTGCCAGGACCAGCGGGTCGTTGTCAACGTAGACGATGCGTGCCTTCGGTTGGATGCTCTGGGCGACCTCGTGGGTGCTGTTCTGGACGGGGAGCCCGGTTCCGATGTCGAGGAACTGGGTGATTCCCGCTTCGTCGGCCAGGTATCGCACCGCACGTGCTTGGAAGGCCCGTGACGCACGGGCGAGGTCCCGGGTCTGGGGGTAGCTCGCGATAACCTGGTCTCCCAGTTCCTGGTCGACCGGGTAGTGGTCCTTGCCTCCGATCCAGTAGTTCCAGACGCGGGCCGAGTGCGGTACGCCGCTGCGGATCCGGGCCTCGAGCTCTGTCTGCTCAGTCATTTCGGTTCTCTTCTCGTAGTGTCTGACGGCCGGCCGTAGCGGCCAGCGCCCCGTACTCGCCCCAGGGACGAGGGCTCGGAAGGCCCCCGTCACACCTGCGGCCGACCGTGCCCCGCAGCCTTCCCAGGCCTGCTGCTGCTGAGCGAACGCCTCAGGTGACGCTCTACGAACAACAGCTGATCAAGCAGGATCCGAAGAGCCAACTCGCCCCCGTACACCCCAGGTCGACGGAGCGCCAGATTCAGCTGTCGACAAGGTAGACACGTATCTTTTCCCAAGCAAGCTGGGCGGGATCATCTCAACAGTCTCCCTCATTCGCGCGCAGGCTGAGGATCCGGAGTACCGCAGGTTCGGAATGGACGCTCCTCGCGCGCACCTGTCCAACTCGCCGCTTGAAGGCCTGAACGACATGATGCAGCCCGGCGGCCGTACGCCGGACGCTGCACGGCACCGACTGCCGGAGACAAGCCCGCTCCCGACTGGTTCTCAACCAGCCCGAAACACCCCAGCCCACACCACTCCCAGCACACCAATTACCACCCCCCGAAACGACGGGAGGGGCAGGCGGACCGGACGGCGTCGATTCAGACCGCTTGCACGCTCCAGCCCTCGTGCCGGATGTCGATCACGGGCATACCGGCGCTGAGAGCCGCGGTGACGCCTTCGTCTGTGTTCTCGAACGCGAGACACCGGTGGGGTGGCACGCCGAGTTCGGCGGCGGCGAGCAGGTAGGCCTCGGGGTCGGGCTCGAGGCGGGTGACGTGCTCGCGGGCGACAAGGACGGGGAACTGGTCGGCGACTCCGGCCGCGTCCAGGCCTGCTCGTACGACCTGGCCGTCGTTGGCCGAGGCGACGGCCATGGGCACCGCAGTGGCGGCCAGATGGCGTGCGAGGGCAGCCACGCGCGTCACGGGCCTCACCAGGCTGGTGCGGGCGAGCCAGTGGCCGCGGGCACGGTGCACGAAACGGCCGGTGACGAGAGCAAGGACGCGCAGGAGTTCCCGCCCGCCCGTGCTCCCGGCTCCTTCACCGTGGACGCCTCCACGCCGACGGACGAGCGCGCCTGCGACTCCGCCGACTGCCTCCGATACCGGACCCGGGCGAGGCTGCGGCGGCCACAACCTCGCCGAGCCGACGGTCGTTCAGCAGGGACGGCGCGTGGCCACGGTCCCATGCGTGGCGAGCCGCGTGGCATACCGCGGGTCCGGGGGTGCATCGATGGATCCTCCGTGCCCAGAGCCAAGGCTTCGGTGATCTCGCGAACGTGGTCGAGCCTGTCCGCCAGGGTTGCCGGGGGCAGCGCGTACTCGAAGCGGCCCGGCGCGACAGCGCTGCCTCGGACCACGACGGAAGCGGATCAACCTCCGCAGCCGAGCCAGATGTCGACATCGGATATGATCCAGCCGCCCGCCTGCTTCTTCCAGGTCAGGGACGCCGCATTCGTGTCAAAACCGCCGTCGTCGGTCTCGTGGCACTTTTCCAGGCCCGCCCACATGTTGTTGGCGTAGGTCACTTTCCCGAAGATCGGAATCTCCACGCCTTTCGGTACCGGCGACAGGGTTCGCTCGCTCGCGTACGTGAAGACCGCGTCCTCGCACGTCTCCGCTCTTCGGTCGTTGGCCCTGTTGGCAGAGGAGAGGAACTTGCTGTGTGCGGAGGGATGGATCAACGCGCACAGGGCCGGGCCGTTACCAGCGGCAAGGGCCTTGACGAAGGATCGGTAGGAGTCCTCCGGCGTCGCGGGAAGTTTCGGGACTTCAGGGGTCGCAGCGTCCCCGGCTGTGGAAGTGGATCCTGCCGCCGGAGGGGTCCGGCCAGAGGGCTCCTCCGCCCCGCAGCCGGTCAGCGACAGACATGCCACCGTCGGCAGCAGAATGGCTCTCCAGACTCGCCTGTCCACAGCAAATTCTCCAAGCTGGGGCCGAACTGGCCCTCGAATATGTTGGGTTGATCCAGTTGATCTGTACCTTCGAAGGCGAGAACAGCCTCAACGCGCTGGCTCGGCATCCGGCTCCTCGCCCGGAGCGGAAATCGGGCCCGGGTCCTCGGTGTCGGTGTTGAACGGCGGTGCCTCCTCGGTCCACTTCATCGATGTGATCGTCGTGTAGCCCTGCAGCTCCCCCTTGCTCACACCGTCACCGCTCCGGGTGGCGACCGTCTCGGTGCCGAGTGGCATGCCCGTGGACTTGTCGAAGATCAGGCGGAGTTCGACGGACTCGTGGGGGCTGGGGAGGGCGACGGCGTAGCCGGTGCGGCCGGTGTGGTCTTTGACGTCGCCGAGGGAGCGCACGCCGGGTTCGACGGCGAGGAGGCGGTAGGCGGCGGCGCGCAGGGCCGGGGTGGACGGGAGGGTCGTGGCGAGTCGGGCGGCTGTGTCGACGACGATCCGGTCGAGGATTTCCTCGGGGGCGTTGTAGTCCTTGTCGACCAGGGCGAAAAGGCGCTTGCGGAGGGCCTGTTCATCGGTGGGGAGCGTGGCCAGGAGGCGGAGAGGGAGGTCGCCCATCGCGACGACGTCCGCGATTCCGCCGGGGGCGTCGTGTTGGATCTCGCCCTTGCCGGCGTAGGTGACGGTCTCACCCGTCAGGTTCCACGACGTGGGGGACCCGTCCGCCTTCCACGCCGCCTCGTCGGCTTTCGTGGCCGGACGGGCCCCCAGGTCCAGGAGCTGCGACCACTGCTTGTTCTTGGCGGCGGCCGTCCAGTACCGCTGCTCGGTGCGCACGGCGACGGTGTAGTTCTTGCCGGGGACCTTGCGGAGGGAACCGAGGTGTTCCTCCACGTACCAGTACGTGCCGGAACCGGCCGGTTGCTGCTCAACGTGGGAGGCAGCAGCGAGAAGGACCTGGCTGCCGGAGCCCAACGTCGCGGAGGGCGCAGGTCCTGGCTTCTGCGGCGCGGTTTCGGTGATCGCCAGAGCCGCCACCGCTGTCGCGGTGGCCAGGGCGAGACCCGAGACGAGAGGGCGGCCCACCCTCCGCGGCCGGGGGGTGGCGCGAGCCCTGCGCGTCGCGCGCGGACGGGTCATGACCGTTGCGAGCTCCTCTTCCCGAACCGGTGACGGCGTGGGGCGGTCGGGGTCGAGGTGGGCGGGGCGGGCGGCTGTCAGACGGTGCAGGATGTCGTTCTTCACCGGGCTTCCTTTCCTACAGTGGTCCGGACTCGGATGGACACGCGCCTCACGGCTGCGGCTTCCTCCGTGGGCGGGTGGGCGGAAGCGGCCTGGGTGAGACGTTTGCGCGCCCGGTGCAGACGGACCCGCAGGGTGATGGGCGAGCAGCCGACCACCGCGGCCGCCTGTGCCGGGGTCAGGCCCTGCCACCCGGAGAGGATCAGCAGTTCCCGGTCGTCCTCCGGCAGCGTGGCCAGCGCCTTGAGCAGCGCGCTTCGCTCGGATACCTCCTCGGCAATGTCTGCCTCGGCGGGTTCCGCCCAGGAGCGCAGTTCGGCGGCGAACGACGCGCGCCTGGCCTCCGCCCGGATGCTGTCCCGCAGGATGTTGCGGGCGACCCCGAGCAGCCATGGCAGCGGCGGCTCGGGGACGTCGTCCAGCTTGCGCCAGGCCACGGTGAACGTTTCGTTCACCACCTCGTCGGCGACCTGCCGTCCCGCACGGCTGACCACGTAGGCCCACACACGTTGCCGACAGCCGTCATAGATGGCGGTGAAACGATCCGCGTCGTAGTCGGGCACTGCCGCACCTCCTGTCCCTCCTGGTGTGTTCTGTCGTCAGGTAGTGGGCCGAACGGGCTGATCGTTACAGCGCCATGTCGGAAAACACACCCGCGAAGCGAGACGTACGTCACATCAGGGTCCGCAAGCGGTGCCGCGCAGGGCGCGGCGGTCGGAGGGGGTGGTGGTACCGCGGGTGGTACAGGTGACGTGGAGGCAGCGAGGTCCTCGTCCAGGAGCTCGGCAGCCTGGCGCTGGACGTGCTCGCGGTCTCGGCGGCTGGGCGGAGCGGAGGCTGAACATGACCACCTCATCGTCGTGGGCGGGAGCAGCGGGCTAATCCCGTACGCACGGCGCCGATCACGGAAGACGGGCGCGGGTTCACCCCGACCGTGGTGCTGCGGCCCGGGGAACAGGTCCAGATCGACACCACCCGCCTGGACCCCCTGCCCTCGCAGCGGGCCCCGGACGGCCCGCAGGACCCGGACCAGGCTGCCGGCGAAACAGCCCCCGAGACGGACACCAACAGCCTCGACGACACCCCGACGAGCCACCACACCCCGGCCAGGACACCGATGAAGACGAAGACGGCTCCCCCACCGCCTCCTCCACCGGGTACGGGCCGTATGACGCCCGCGCGGAGGCTGAGAAATGGTGAACCGCCGCCCACCGGCACTCCACACCGCCAACACGCCGGAAAGCCGGAGCGCCCGGGACACCTCCCGCGTGGACGGTACGGCCGAGCCGTCCGGGCCCCTGACCACCTGTCTGCATATTTACAACCGTGGGGGCGTGCGCCTGGTGATGATCGACGAGACTCACCGCTTCAATCCCCGCACCACCGCCGGTGCGGAGAGCGTCGACCTCCTGAAAGACCTGACCGAACGCATCAGGGCGACGTTCGTGTACGCGGGCATCGACGTCACCACGACCGCCCTGTTCAGCGGTGTGCGTGGGGCGCAACTCGCCGCACTCGCCAGCCCGGTGGAATGCGGAGCGTTCTCGGCGCGGCTCGGGAAGCACGAGCCGTTCAAAGAGCTGATCACGGCAGTGGAAACCGCGCTCGATCTCCGCGCGCACCGGGTAGAGCCCCTCCCCCGCCACGCGTCCTACCTTCACCAGCGGACCGCGGGCCGGATCGGAAGTCCGACCCGGCTCCTTCGCCAAGCCGCGATCACCGCGATCCTTGACAGCAGCGAACGCATCACGAAGACCAGCCTCGACCAGATCCGTATTGATCACCTCGAAGCTACATACACGCCGGCAGCACACCCGGGACCGGCCACCGGAGTCGGCCATCGCCTCAGCGGCTCTTCTCCACACGGCGGACCAGATCCTCGCCCTCGACCAGCACGACCGCGACGAAGCCCTCAGCCTGGCAACCTGGACGCTGCCCCAAACGCACTGGGCCACTATCTGGGGGCAGGTCACTCCGAGGCCCGGCACCACCCCGCCCCTCGACAGCCCACGGAAGCACCAGGCCGCTTCGGAATTCGTCCGGCCGCGCGTCACCCGCAGCGAGCGCGCCCTCGCCCCTCCCATCCCCGCCCTGCCGCCCCAGCTACGGCACCGCAGGCACTGGGAATCGATCGCCAACTGTCTTGCCGCCCCGGGACCGAACACCCATTACGCCCAGCTCAAGCCGCTCCTGACGGAGCACGCCGACCAGCTCGCCAGCACCATCGACCAGCGGCAACCGTAAACGCCTGATGCCGCCTCCAGCAGCACCCGCCACCGGGCAGGGTTCGACGGGAGGCCGGGGCTGGCGGCCTGACGCAGCGCGACTGCTGACCGCGGAGGGTCACGCCGGAAATAGCGCCTGGGGCTCTATGCGACAAGACGCCAAGAAAGCCCCTGAGTAACCCTCTGCCGCATTTTCAAGGAGTCAAGGCAGGGGGGATTGGCTTGGTTGGAGCAAGGGCCGCACAGTGGCACATGGAGGCGTTCTCACCCCTCCAACAAGGGGCATCTCCGGTATCTTGGACAGCGTCCCGGCAGTCAGCGGCGCCGAGGCCCCGTGAGCCTCCGGGGCCCTGTTTGGGCTGCCGTGCCCTGTCTCCGCCAGCTGTCCGGCCGCTCCCGCACCACGGTGCGGGAGCGCGGTCTGCCATGCCCGAAAGAGAGCATCCGTGACCACTTACGACACTCGCACCGCCACCGATACCCCCGAATCCCAGCAGCCCGGCCATGTGGGGGCGGCGTCGTATGACGCCAACGCGATCACCGTTCTGGACGGCCTGGACGCCGTACGCAAGCGGCCCGGGATGTACATCGGCTCCACGGGAGACCGGGGGCTCCATCACCTGGTGCAGGAGCTCGTGGACAACTCCGTGGACGAGGCACTCGCGGGGGTGGCCGACCGGATCGACGTGACGATCCTGGCCGACGGCGGGGTGCGGGTGGTCGACAACGGCCGCGGCATCCCGGTCGGGATGCACCCGGTGGAGAAGCGGCCGGCCGTCGAGGTCGTGCTGACCGTGCTGCACGCGGGCGGGAAGTTCGGGGGCGGCGGGTATGCGGTCTCCGGCGGTCTGCACGGTGTGGGTCTGTCGGTGGTCAACGCCCTGTCGACCCGGCTGTCGGCGGAGATCCGGACCGACGGCTACCGGTGGACGCAGGACTACAGGGACGGCGCTCCCACCGCCCCACTGACCCGCCACGAAGCCACCTCCCGGACAGGCACCTCCCTGACGTTCTGGGCAGACGGCGAGATCTTCGAGTCCACCGAATACTCCTTCGAGACGCTGGCCAGGCGTTTCCAGGAGATGGCCTTCCTCAACCGCGGGCTCACCCTGAACCTCACCGACGAACGGCCCTCCGCGCGCGCGACGGCCGCGGCCGACGAAGCCGACTCGGACCCGGCAGCGAAGACGGTCTCCTACCGCTACGACGGCGGCATCACCGACTTCGTCGCCTACCTCAATGCCCGCAAGGGCGAGCCGGTCCATCCCTCGGTCATCACCATCGCCGCCGAGGACACGGAACGGCTGCTGTCGGCCGAGGTCGCCCTGCAGTGGAATGGCCAGTACACCGACAGCGTGTACTCCTACGCCAACGCCATCCACACCCATGAGGGCGGCACCCACGAGGAGGGCTTCCGCACGGCCCTGACCACCGTGGTCAACCGCTACGCGCGGGAGAAGAAGCTGCTGCGGGAAAAGGACGCGAACCTCTCCGGCGAGGACATCCGCGAGGGCCTGACCGCGATCATCTCGGTCAAGCTCGGCGAGCCGCAGTTCGAGGGCCAGACCAAGACCAAACTCGGCAACACCGAGGCGCGCACCTTCGTGCAGAAGATCGTCCACGAGCATCTGACCGACTGGTTCGGCCGTAACCCGAACGAGGCCGCGGACATCGTGCGCAAGGCCATCCAGGCGGCCACGGCCCGGGTCGCGGCCCGCAAGGCGCGCGACCTGACCCGCCGCAAGGGCCTGCTGGAAACGGCGGCGCTGCCGGGCAAGCTGTCCGACTGCCAGTCGAACGACCCGGCGATGTCGGAGATCTTCATCGTCGAGGGTGACTCCGCCGGCGGTTCGGCCAAATCCGGCCGCAACCCGCAGTACCAGGCGATCCTCCCGATCCGCGGCAAGATCCTCAATGTGGAGAAGGCCCGGATCGACAAGATCCTGCACAATCAGGAGATCCAGGCGATCATCTCCGCGTTCGGCACGGGCGTGCACGAGGACTTCGGCATCGCCAAACTCCGCTACCACAAGATCATCCTGATGGCGGACGCCGACGTCGACGGCCAGCACATCAACACCCTGCTGCTGACCTTCCTGTTCCGCTTCATGCGCCCACTGATCGAGGAGGGCCACGTCTACCTCTCCCGCCCCCCGCTGTACAAGATCAAGTGGAGCCGGGACCACGTCGAATACGCCTATTCCGACCGCGAACGCAACATGCTCCTGGAGCGGGGCAGGCAGGACGGCCGCCGGATCAAGGACGACTCCATCCAGCGCTTCAAGGGCCTGGGCGAGATGAACGCCGAGGAACTGCGCGTCACCACCATGGACCCCGACCACCGGGTCCTGGGCCAGGTCACCCTCGATGACGCAGCCGTCGCCGACGACCTCTTCTCCGTCCTGATGGGCGAGGACGTCGAAGCCCGCCGCCACTTCATCCAGCGCAACGCCAAGGACGTCCGCTTCCTCGACATCTGACCCTGGGCACTGCTCCCGCCCCACCGGGAGGCCCGGCCCGAAGCCCGACCACTACCCTCTGTTGCCCAGGAGAGCACTGCGTGAGCACGTTCCCCGCCCCGGCCACCGGCAGCCGCCCCCAGGCCGGCTCCGACTACACCGCACGGCACCTGATGGTGCTCGAAGGACTGGAGGCCGTACGCAAACGCCCAGGCATGTACATCGGATCCAGCGACAGCCGCGGCCTGATGCATTGCCTGTGGGAGATCATCGACAACGCCGTCGACGAGGCCCTGGCCGGCGCCTGCGACCACATCGAGGTCATCCTCCACGACGACGGCTCCGTGGAAGTCACCGACGACGGCCGCGGCATCCCCGTGGACGCCGAACCCCGCACCGGCCTGTCCGGCGTCGAAATCGCCTACACCAAACTCCACGCCGGCGGAAAATTCGGCGGCGGCTCGTACGCCGCCTCCGGTGGCCTGCACGGCGTCGGCGCCTCCGTCGTCAACGCGCTGTCCGCCCGGCTGGACATCGAGGTCGACCGCCACGGCCGCACTCACGCCATCAGCTTCCGCCGCGGCACACCCGGCACCTACACCGGCCCCGGACCCGACGCCCCCTTCACCCCCGCCCAGGGCCTGCGCCAGACCACCAAAGTCCCCAAGAGCCGCACCGGCACGCGCGTGCGCTACTGGGCCGACCGACAGATCTTCCTCAAGGACGCCAAGCTCTCCCTGGAGAACCTGCACCAGCGCGCCCGCCAGACCGCCTTCCTGGTGCCCGGCCTGACCATCGTCGCGCGCGACGAGTACGGCCTCGGCGAGGGCGGCAGCAAGGGCGAGGAGTCCTTCCGCTTCGACGGCGGCATCAGCGAGTTCTGCGAGTACCTGGCGAGCGACAAGCCCATCTGCGACACCCTCCGCTTCACCGGACAGGGCACCTTCAAGGAGACCGTCCCGGTCCTCGACGACCACGGCCGGATGACCCCCACCGAGGTCACCCGGGAACTCGGCGTGGACGTGGCGATGCGCTGGGGCACCGGCTACGACACCACGGTGAAGTCCTTCGTCAACATCATCGCCACCCCCAAGGGCGGCACCCACGTCGCCGGCTTCGAACAGGCCGTCGCCAAGACGATGAGCGAGGTGCTGCGCGCCAAGAAGCTGCTGCGTGTCGCGGAGGGCGACATCGTCAAGGACGACGCCCTGGAGGGCCTCACCGCGGTCGTCACGGTTCGTCTCGCCGAGCCGCAGTTCGAGGGCCAGACCAAGGAGGTCCTCGGCACCTCGGCGGCCCGCCGCATCGTCAACACCGTGATCAGCAAGGAACTTAAGGCGTTCCTGACCTCCACCAAGCGTGACGCAGCCCAGCAGGCCCGTGTGGTCATGGAGAAGGCCGTCGCCGCCGCCAGGACGCGCGTCGCCGCCCGCCAGCACAAGGACGCCCAGCGCCGCAAGACGGCCCTGGAGTCCTCCTCTCTGCCCGCCAAGCTCGCCGACTGCCGCAGCGACGACGTCGACCGCAGTGAACTGTTCATCGTCGAGGGTGACTCCGCGCTCGGCACGGCCAAGCTCGCCCGGAACTCCGAATTCCAGGCACTGCTGCCGATCCGCGGCAAGATCCTCAACGTCCAGAAGTCCTCCGTGACCGACATGCTGAAGAACGCCGAGTGCGGCGCGATCATCCAGGTCATAGGAGCCGGATCGGGCCGGACCTTCGACATCGACACGGCCCGCTACGGCAAGATCATCATGATGACCGACGCCGATGTCGACGGCTCCCACATCCGCACCCTGCTCCTGACCCTGTTCCACCGCTACATGCGCCCCATGGTCGAGGCCGGCCGCGTCTTCGCCGCCGTGCCGCCACTGCACCGCATCGAGCTGATCCAGCCGAAGAAGGGCCAGGACAAGTACGTCTACACGTACTCGGACCACGAGCTGCGCGACAAGCTGCTCGAGTTCCAGAGCAAGAACATCCGGTACAAGGACTCCATCCAGCGCTACAAGGGCCTCGGCGAGATGGACGCCGACCAGCTGGCCGAGACCACCATGGACCCGCGCCACCGCACCCTGCGCCGGATCAACCTCACCGACCTGGAAGCCGCGGAAGGCGTGTTCGACCTGCTGATGGGCAACGACGTGGCTCCCCGCAAGGAGTTCATCGCCGGCTCCGCTGCCACGCTCGACCGGTCCAGGATCGATATCTGAGAATCGCGCGACCTGCCCAGGCGGCCCCCGCCTGCTCTATTGCCCGGACCAACGCCCGATTGGCCAACTACTGGACGACGTAATGGCCAACCAGGAATCGACACAGCCGCCTGACCAGTAGGAATCAAAGCGTCACTGGCCACCTGGCGGTCGAGGTCACACCCCACACCTCAACTCACCCCCCGCCGGCGTCAAGGGCGCGGTGGTCGCCGGATATGGCGTAGCGGCGGGCGAGTCTCTTCGCAGAACGGGGCGAGGATGTCGGCGGCCGCGGTGTCGGACAGGTAGGCCGCTGTGGGCGAGCTCTGACCAGGGATGATCGGGCAGCGGAGCCGTCGTGTCGGCGGAATATCGGGCGCTGTCGGTCCAGTGTCGGTGGGGTCTGGCACCTTTCGAGAGGTCCTGCCGGGTGCCCATCCGGCTGTGGGTTTCCGCTTTCCTCTCCTCACCCGAGTCCAAGGAGCGCATATGACGATCACTGTCCGACCGGGAAGCACCGTGATGTTCACCGGCGATTCGATCACCGACTGCCAACGGCTGGAGAGCGAGGACGGTCTCGGGTTCGGCTACCCGCTGCGCGTCGCGGGCGAGTGGGGACTCCGGCACCCGGACCGGCCCGTGACCTGGCTGAACACCGGGATTGGCGGCAACAAGGTGATGGACCTCGAAGCCCGCTGGCAGACAGACGTACTCGACGCGCGCCCGGACGTGGTGTCGATCCTCGTCGGGGTCAACGACATGGGCTGGCACACTCTGGACCCGAAGGGGTACGTGATCCCCGCGGAGGAGTTCGAAGCGGGCTATGACCGCCTGCTCGCGCCCCTTGCCGAGGCGGGCACGAACCTGATCCTCATCGAGCCGTTCCTCCTGCCGATCCACGGCGTCGTCGAGGCCGGTGCCGGTGTCGCGCTCATCGGAGAGGAAGAGCGAAAGGAATGGCGCACCGACCTGGACCCGAAGATCCAGGTCGTGCGCAGGCTCGCCCGCAAGTACGGCGCGCATCTGCTCGCCGCCGACGGCATGTTCGCCGAGCTCGCCGCGACGGCCGGGCCGGAGTACTGGGCCGCGGACGGCGTACACCCGACGCCGCCCGGTCACGCCGCACTCGCGGCGGCCTGGCTGCGCCTGGTCGCGTGACCCGGCCTCGCGAGCGCCCGCGACACCGGCGATCACGAGGAGCTTCGCCGACCGGGCCGCCCCGGGCGGGCGCAGGAACCCAGGCTGGATGAGCTGAACAAACAACGGCTGCACGCCGCCGTCCGGCAGGCGTGTACATCGTTCCCCTGGAGAGGAACGATGAAGGCAGGACGGCCCGTTACGAGCGTTCCCGGACCGCCGAGCCGCGCGCCGGACCGCCTGCGGCCGGCCCCGACAACTGGCCCGCGAGCGCGGAGCACGTGGCCCCGTTCTTCGTGATCGTCGTCAACTCGCTGGGCACAGCGGACAAGGTCTCCGAGTAACAGTTCGACTTCGTTGCCAACCTGGACTGGGAGACCGGCCGTAGCCGCGGGCCGTCTCTCGCCCGCGTGGCCGCGTGGGAGGCAATGAAGGCAAGGCGCTGTACGAGCTCGCGCGCCGGGACACTGCAGCTGATGTCGACGTGTTCTTCGACTGCGCTCTGTGGGCGTGCGAGCGCAGCAGCGGCCAACGCGATGGCAGGCCATCGGCCTTCAAGTGTCGTCGCTCTCCAGCGCCAGAAGCAGCACCCCACCCACCGACGAGCAGTCCGGGAGCAGCAACCCACAACCACCGTGCAGCACCGGACACCGCACAGTGCGGGAGCCGAGCGGCATCGACACACATACTGACTTCGGCTGGTTAGGGTGACGTTGGGGTGTCGACGGCCAGGCCGGTGCCGGCTATGAAGCCGTCGAGGGTGTCGGGCCGGTACTGCAGG
>NZ_JBEXPH010000103.1:0-30251 GCF_040611955.1 Streptomyces sp. NPDC006510
TGCGGAACGGCCGGCCCGGAATGGGCGGCTCAGGCGCTCGACGCGGCCTCGGCCGCGTCGAGCGAGGCCAGGACCTCCTGGACCGGGATCCGCCCGTTGGCCACGAGCCGTCCGCCGGAGCGGCGCAGGGCGGCCGCGAACGGTCCGGCCCACACGTTCTCGTAGATGACGATCCCGGCGGCGCTGCCCGGTTCGAGAACCGCGCTCACCTCGTCGATGTCGTCCCGGCCGAGCAGGCCGGAGGACGCCCCTTCGAACACGGTGAGCTCGTCGTGGCCGTCCCCGGTCAGCTCGGAGAGTTCCACACCCGCGACCGTTCCGTCCTGGTCCTTCCTGACGAAGACCAGGTCCAGGATCCGGATGATTCCCCGGTCGACCAGGTCGACCAGCAGGGGCAGCCCTTCGCCCGTCATCCGGCTTCCCGGGAACTCGACCACCAGGTAGTCGATCGGCCCCGTCTCGTCCGTTTCGCTGCTCACACCGGCTCCTCAGAGTCTCGACTGCCCCGGATCCGGCCGGGGCCTGTGCCTCCGTCATTGCAGCAGCGGGCGGGCCGGTGCGCATCTCGGTCGTGGACGTGGACGAGCGCGGGCCTTGGGCCGAAGGAGGGACAGCGGGTCCCCCCGATGGCCGAGTGGTGCGAGCCGTACCCCGCCCGTCCCGCGCCGCCACGGATGGTTGTCGCGCGCGGACGGCCTGCGGAGGCCGGTCCGGATTCCCGCGGGGTTCGGGTACCGCCACGCGCAGGATGACGGGAGACAGCGATGACTTCACCGGCGGACACGGCCCACCAGCGGACGCCGTTGCCTCTGCTGCGGGGCCAGAAGGCACTGGTGACCGGTGCGAGCTCCGGCATCGGCAGGGCGACGGCGGTGGAGCTGGGTCGGGCAGGTGCCGATGTCGTCGTCAACTACGTCTCCGGCCGCGAAGCGGCCGAGGACGTGGTGCGGGAGATCGAGTCCTTCGGTGTGCGGGCGTACGCCCATGAGGCGGACGTCTCCCAGGAGGATCAGGTCGTCGCCATGTTCGCCCGCATGGTCGAGGAGTTCGGCACGGTCGATGTCCTGGTCGCCAACGCCGGCCTGCAGCGGGACTCCGCCGCCACGGAGATGACCCTGGACCAGTGGGACAAGGTGCTGGACGTCAATCTCACGGGACAGTTCCTGTGCGCCCGGGAGGCGGCCAAGGAGTTCGACCGCCGGGGCATCGTGCCCGAGGTGTCCCGCGCCGCCGGAAAGATCATCTGCATGAGCTCGGTCCACCAGATCATTCCGTGGGCAGGGCATGTGAACTATGCCGCGTCCAAGGGTGGCGTCCTGATGCTGATGCAGACCCTGGCCCAGGAATGCGCCCCGCGCGGCATCCGGGTGAACGCCGTGGCCCCCGGTGCCATCCGTACTCCCATCAACACCAGCGCCTGGGACACCCCCGAGGCCGAGGCGGAACTCCTCAAGCTGATCCCCTACCGCCGGGTGGGCGATCCGGTGGACATCGCCGCCGCGGTGACCCTGCTGGCTTCCGACCTGATGGATTACGTCGTGGGCACCACGATCTACGTCGACGGCGGGATGACGCTCTTCCCCGGCTTCGCCACCGGAGGCTGACCTCGTTCGCGAGGGCGGCGGACCGTACGGCGTCCAAGGAGGGACGGGCATGACGTCCGAACAAGTGATGGTGGGCGTGGGTCTCATCGTGGTGCTGGCGGTCGGCTCCCAGCTGCTGGCGAGCCGGCTGCGGGTCCCCGCACTGCTGATCCTGCTGCCGGTCGGCTTCACCGCCGGGGCGCTGACGGACACCGTCAATCCCGAGAAGCTGCTGGGCGCTGCCTTCTCCCCACTGGTCTCCCTCGCGGTGGCGGTGATCCTCTACGAGGCCGGGCTCGGCCTGGAGATCAGCCGGCTGCGCGGCCATACGCGTCGCATCGTGATCAGGCTGCTCTGGCTGGGGGCGCTCATCACCTGGCTGTCCGCCGCGCTGTTCGCCGTACCGGTGCTGAACATGTCCAAGGGCGCGGCCGTGATGCTGGGCGCGATCCTCGTCGTGTCCGGCCCGACGGTCGTCGGGCCGCTGCTCAACTTCGTACGGCCCTCCGAGCGGCTGCAACGCATCCTCGTCTGGGAGGGCTCCCTGATCGACCCGGTCGGCGGCATCCTGGGGGCGCTCGTCTTCCACGCCGTCGTCGCCGGTGAACGCAAGGGGTTCGGGAGCCAGTTGGAGCAGTTCACGGCCAGCGTCGCGGTGGGCGCGGTGGGCGGCGCGATCGGGGTCGGCGTGCTGTGGCTGCTGCTGCGTCGTGTCCGGATGAGTGAGGAGCTGGCCACCTCGGCGCAGATCGCGGCGGTGATCGGGATCGCGGCCGCCTGTGACGCGCTGCGCGAGGACACGGGACTCATCTCCGCCATCGCCATGGGAATGGCGATGGCCAATCTGCCGGGCCTGGACCTGCCGGCTCGCCGGCCGTTCCTCGACACACTGGTCTCGCTGATCATCGGTCTGCTGTTCATCTCCATCTCGGCAACGGTCACCCCCGACTCGCTGCGCCACGTGGTGCTGCCCTCGCTCGCGCTGGTCGCCCTGCTGGTCCTGGTGGTGCGCCCGCTGGTGGCTCTGGTGTCGACGGCCGGTACCGATGTCCGGGGTGGGGAGAGGTGGTTCATCGGGTGGATGGCCCCGCGTGGCATCGTCGCCGCGGCGACCGCCTCCACGTTCTCGGCGACTCTGGTGGCGCGGGGCGTCGACGGCGCCGAACGGATTCTTCCCGCGACCTTCGTGGTGATCGTCGCCACCGTCACGCTGTACGGCCTGACGGCGTATCCGGTCGCCCGGCGGCTCGGGGTGCTGCGCCCCGCACGGTCCCGGCCACTGCTGGTCGGCGGCGCGCCCTGGGCGGTCGACCTGGGGCGCGCGCTGGACTCGGCGGGGCTGGACGTGCTGATGTGGGCGGGCGCCGAGCAGCAGCGGGCCCGGATCGAGGCGGCCGGGCTGCCCCTGGCTCCGGGCGAACTGCTCGCGGCGGCCTCCGGGGCCGGGGCGGAGCTGGCGGGCATCACCGGGGTGCTGCTGCTCACCGACGAGGACGACTTCAACGCACTCGCCGCCATGACCCTGCGGGAGAGCGTCGAGGGCCCGGTCCACCGGCTCGGTCCGGCCGCCGACAGCCAGGGCGTGGTGGCGCCGTACACGGGGGGCGAACCCCTCTTCCGTACCGGCCTGACCGGGCCGGAGCTGGCCCGCCGGTACGAGGCCGGAGCCCGGGTGATGACACGGCGGGCCGACGGAGCCGTCCCGGCCGGGCACGACGTACTGTTCGTCGTCCGCGCCGACGGGCGGCTCGCCCCGGTCACCAACACGCACACCCCGGATGCCCGGCCGGGCGACACCGCGGTCCTTCTCGGTCCCCCGTCCCGGCAGTTGTCGGTCTGAGCGCCGTCAGCCGCGTTCCCTGGCGCGTGCCCGGTCCAGCGCGTCGTCGAGGGTCCGGGCCGCCGTGATGAGCGAGAGATGGGTGAACGCCTGTGGGAAATTACCGAGTTGCTCGCCGGTGGGGCCGATCTCCTCCGCGAACAGGCCGACGTGGTTGGCGTAGGTGAGCATCTTCTCGAAGGTGTAGCGGGCCGTGCGCAGCCGGCCCGCGCGGGCCAGGGCGTCGACGTAGAGGAACGTACAGAGGCTGAACGTGCCCTCGGAGCCGCGCAGTCCGTCCGGGGACGCCGCGGGGTCGTAGCGGTAGACGAGGCTGTCGGACACGAGTGTGCGGTCCATGGCGTCGAGCGTGGTGAGCCAGCCCGGGTCCTTCGGGGCGAGGAACCCGACCCTGGGCATCAGCAGCAGCGAGGCGTCCAGCACTCCGCCGTCGTAGTGCTGGACGAACGCCTGCTCGGACTCGTCCCAGCCCCGCTCCATGACCTGTTCGAGAATGGCGTCCCTGGCGAAGGTCCACCGGGCGGTGTCGGCGGGTCTGCTGAGTTCGGACGCCAGGCGCAGGCCGCGGTCGAACGCCGCCCAGCACATCACCCGGCTGTAGGTGAAGTCCTGCCGTCCGCCGCGGGTCTCCCAGATGCCCTCGTCGGGCCGGTCCCAGTGGTCCACGAGCCAGTCGAGGGTCCGGGCCACGACCTGCCAGCCCCGGTAACCCGCCTGGACACCCACCTCACGGCCTTCGGACAGGGCGTAGAGGGCCTCGCCGTAGATGTCGAGCTGCAACTGGCCGGCGGCCGCGTTGCCGAGCCGTACCGGGTACGAGCCGCGGTAGCCCTCGAAGTGGGTCAGGAACTCCTCCGTCAGCAGGGGTTCCCCGTCGACGCGGTACATGATCCGGAGGGCTTCCTCTCCGTTGTCCTCCCGGAGCCGGTCGCCGAGCCAGTGGGTGAAGGCGATCGCCTCGTCCACGAACCCGAGGTCGAGCAGGGCCCGCACCGACAGCGAGCCGTCCCTGATCCAGGTGTAGCGGTAGTCCCAGTTGCGTTCGCCGCCGACCTGCTCGGGCAGACCCATGGTCGCGGCGGCGACCGGTGCGCCGGAGGGCGCGTAGGTGAGCAGCTTGAGCGTGATGGCGGACCGGTTGACCATGTCCGGCCAGCGGCCCCGGTAGTGGGAGGTACGCACCCACAGCTGCCAGAAGTCGATGACCTCCCCGAGTTGTTCCATGACGGTCTCGGCGGTCGGTTCCGGCGGCGCGGGCCCGTCCGCTCCACAGACGGTGAAGACCGCGACGGCCGACTCGCCGACGTTCAGCACCACTTCGCCCACGGCGTCCTGGCCGTCGCGTGTCACGGGGAAGTCGGTCTGCAGGTGTGCGGCGATCCGCGGCGAGCGGAACACGGCTCCTCCGGGGCGCAGATCGAGCTCGTGGGAGGCCCGGCCGTAGTCGAACCGGGGCCGGCACTCCATGGCGAACCGGACGGTCCCGCGCACCGCGCGCACCGCCCGCACCAGGGTGTGCCGGTCGGTGGGGACCCCGGTGCGTTCCGGTGGCATCCAGTCGAGCACCTCACCGACGCCGTCCGGTGACATGAAGCGGGTGACCAGGACCGCGGTGTCCGGGTAATAGAGCTGTCGGCAGGAGCAGTCGGGGTCGTCGGGTGCCAGCCGGAAGAAGCCGCCGCGGTCGTGGTCGAGCAGTGCGGCGAAGATGCTGGGGGAATCGAACCGGGGGGCGGCGAACCAGTCGACGACTCCCTGCGAGGAGACCAGTGCGGAGGTCTGCAGGTCGCCGATCAGCCCGTGTTCGGCAATGGGCGGGTATCGGTCCATGTACTTCCAATCCCGGACGGCCTCTTTCTGGGTTCCCACTATCCGCCCGGCGCCCCGTTGTCGCCCGTTCAGGCCGCTGCGCCCGCCCCACGGGCTTCCCCGGCGGTGTGCGGCCGGATTGCCCGCCGCCCCGCCCCCGGCGTTACTGAAGGGGAGACCGCCCGCACCCGGGCCGGCAGTGACCGGCGGCGCCGGTGCGGGACTTCGTGGAGGTTCAGAATGGACATGATCCATGTCCGCGCGGTGAGCCCGCCGGACCTGACCGACCGGGTGGTGGACCGGCTGGCCGATGACCCGTGTGTGCTGAATCTGATCGTGCAGCCGGGCGCGGCACGCAATCCGGACGGCGACGGCATCTCGTGCGACGTGCTGACGGGAGCCGCCAATGAACTGCTGCGCAGCCTGCGCGCCCTGCGCCTGGACCGGCGCGGCTCCATCGTCATCGAACCGGTGGACATCGTCTTCTCCGGCCGGGCTGCCGACGCCGGGGCCCAGCGGCTCGGGCCACTGGCCCGCGCGCCCGTGTGGGAGCAGGTGGAGGCCCGCATCCGCGCCGAGGGGAGGTACCCGCCGAGTTTCTATCTCTACCTGGTCATCGCGGGCCTCATCGGTTCGGTCGGGATCGTCACCAACTCCCAGATCCTGATCGTCGCGGCGATGGTCGTGGGCCCCGAGTACGGTGCCATCGTCAGCGTCGCGCTGGGCATCGACCGGGGCGAGCGGCAGCGGATCCGGCAGGGCCTGACGGCACTGTCCACGGGCTTCCTGCTGACGATCCTCGTCACCTTTCTCTTCAGTCTCCTGATCCGCGGCTTCGGCCTCCAGTCGGCGGCGTTCGAAGCGGGGCTGCGGCCGGTCTCCAACCTGATCAACACGCCCAACTTCTTCTCGGTCGCCGTGGCGACGCTG
The DNA here is from genome assembly GCF_040611955.1 of Streptomyces sp. NPDC006510. Classification (NCBI taxonomy): domain Bacteria; kingdom Bacillati; phylum Actinomycetota; class Actinomycetes; order Kitasatosporales; family Streptomycetaceae; genus Streptomyces; species Streptomyces sp. NPDC006510. The sequence continues at coordinate 6,163 of NZ_JBEXPH010000103.1, forward strand.
GCCGGAATCGTCGGCATCGTGTCCCTCACCGAGGCCAGGACGAGCGCCCTGCTGGGCGTCTTCATCTCGGTCACAACCATCCCGGCCGCCGCGGATCTCAGCGTCTCCACCGCGTTCGGCAGTTGGTCCGATGCCCGGGGTTCGCTCGTCCAGCTGCTGGTCAACATCGCGGTGCTGATCGTGGTGGGCACGGCCGCGCTCAGGTGCCAGCGGGCGATCTGGCGACGGGTCGGCCTCCGCCACGACGAGGCGGGACGGCGGTCCGGGCGCGGGACCTGACGGGCGGCGTCCAGATGATGCCGGAACCGGGCCGAGCCGCGATGATCGGACACAGGGCGCGAATGTGCCGGCCGGCTTGGCGCCCTGGCACCCGTCCGCCTCGGACCGGGGCGGTGCGGCGAAGGCGGCATACGCCCGTGGAGCAGTCAGGAGGGCCCCGATGCCCCAGGACGCGAGCTCGATGCTCAGGACGGCACCGGATGCGACGCCCGAGCAGCGAGCGGCTCGCGGCAAGGCGGCCCGGCGCGAGGCGCCGCGGTCGAGCCATGCCGAGTTCGATCCGCCGGCCGACCGGCCCGACCCGTTGGACATCCTGGAAGCCCAGTCCGCGGCCAGAGTGCCCGAGCTGGTGCCGATCCGCTACGGACGGATGACCGAGTCGCCGTTCCGCTTCTACCGGGGCGCCGCCGCGATCATGGCCTCCGACCTCGCCACGACCAGGGTTTCCGGGATCAGGGCGCAACTGTGCGGGGACGCCCATCTGCTGAACTTCGGGCTGCTCGCCTCACCGGAACGGAATCTGCTGTTCGACATCAACGACTTCGACGAGACCTCACCGGGCCCCTGGGAGTGGGACGTCAAGCGCCTGGCGACCAGCTTCGTCATCGCGGGCCGGGCGAACGGCTTCACCGACGAGGAGCGCGCGGACATCGTGATGACCACGGTGAGGTCGTACCGGGAGTCGATGATCCGGTTCGCGGGCATGCGCAATCTCGATGTGTGGTACTCGCGGATCGACATCGGCCGTCTCGAAGCACTGGCGTCCCAGCAGTTGGCGAAGCGCGGCCGCAAGAAGCTGGCCCGGGCCGCCGCGAAGGCCCGCACCCGGGACAACCTGCAGGCCTTCGACAAGCTCACCGAGACGGTGGACGGACAGCCACGCATCGCGGCGGACCCGCCGCTGCTCGTACCGGCCGCCGATCTGCTCCCGGAGGGCGAGCGCGACGCGATGCGGGAGCTGTTCCGCGGACTGCTCACGCGTTACGGCCGCAGCCTGCCGTCGGACCGGCGGGCCCTGCTCTCGGACTTCCGCTTCGTGGACATGGCACGCAAGGTGGTCGGCGTCGGCAGTGTCGGCACGCGCTGCTGGATCATCCTGATGCTCGGCAGGGACGGCGAGGATCCGCTCCTCCTCCAGGCCAAGGAGGCCGATACCTCGGTGCTCGCACCCCATGTCGGCCCCGGCCCGTACCGGAACCAGGGCGAGCGCGTGGTATCGGGGCAGCGACTGATGCAGGCGGCGGGCGACATCTTCCTCGGCTGGGAGCGGATGGAGGGGATCGACGGCAGGCGCCGAGACTTCTACGTACGCCAGTTGCGCGACTGGAAGGGCGTCATCGAGCCGGAGGACATGGTGCCGTCCGGGATGCGGGTGTTCGGCGAAGCGTGCGGTACCACGCTGGCCCGCGCCCACGCGCGTTCCGGCGACCGGATCGCCATCGCGGCGTACCTGGGGCGCGGCCCCTCGTTCGACCGGGCGTTGACGTACTTCGCCGAGAAATACGCCGACCGCAACGAGCGGGACCACCAGGCGCTCGTGGACGCGGTGCGGGCCGGACGGCTTCCCGCGGTCCGGGACGTCTGAGCCTCCCCCGGCGGCCCGCCCGCGTGCTGGTCCAAGGGGATGGCAGTACGGTAATCACCGCACCCGTACAGCGGGGACATCACGGCCGAATCCAGGCATTGTGCTATGTCCTTGTGGACGCTTGCGGGACAGCGTGTTCCAGACGGTTGCGACGCCGAGGAGACAACGACCATGTCGACCGAGCCCGCCGCAACACCCACTGCGGCAGTGAACCCCTTCGCGCTGATCCGCACCCGTGGTTACGCCGTGCTCCTCGTGATGGCGGCGGCGCTCGGAGTCCCGGTCTCCGTGGTGGCGTTCGGTTTCCTCGCGCTCGTCCATGAACTCCAGTCGCTCACGTACCACAGCCTGCCCCGGGCGCTCGGTTTCGCCGGTACGCCGTCCTGGTGGCCGGTGCCGCTGCTCGCCGTCGCGGGTCTGCTGGTCGGGCTGACCATCCGCCACCTGCCGGGGAAGGGCGGTCACCGGCCCGCCGACGGGATGGTGAGCACGGGGGCGCCTTCGTCGGTGGAACTGCCCGGCATCATGTTGGCGGCGCTCGCCTCGCTGGGCCTCGGGGCGGTGCTCGGCCCCGAGGCACCGCTCATCGCGATCGGTGGCGGACTGGCCGTGTTCGCGGCGCGCCTGGTCAAGCCCGGCATCGAGCCCGGCGCGAGTGCCGTGATGGGGGCCGCGGGAAGCTTCGCCGCGATCAGTACGCTGCTCGGGTCGCCGCTGCTGGGTGCCTTTCTCCTGATGGAGACCTCGGGGCTGGCCGGGATGATGCTCGGAATGGTCCTGGTGCCGGGCTTGCTGGCGTCCGGCGTCGGCGCGCTCATCTTCACCGGACTCGGCTCGTGGACCGGGCTCGGGACGTACTCCCTGGCACTCCACCATGTGCCCCGGGCCACGGGGCCGGACCTCGCGCAATTCGGCTGGGCAATCGTCGTGGGCCTGGCTGCGGCCTTCGTCGGCACGGGCATTCAACGGCTCGCCATGTTCCTCCAGGCGCGGGTGGAGCGGCGGAGGGTGGTGGCCACCGTGGTCATGGGCCTGGTCGTCGGCGTGGCCGCCCTCGTGTACGCGGAAAGCACCGGACGGGACGCGTCCGGGGTGCTGTACTCCGGCGAGAACGCCCTCGATCCACTGCTGGCCGAGAGCGCCGGATACTCGGTGGCCACGCTTCTGGTGCTGGTCGCCTGCAAGGCGGTGGCGTACTGCGCGTCCCTGAGCAGCTTCAGGGGAGGCCCGGTCTTCCCGTCGATGTTCGTGGGAGCGGCGGGCGGTATCGCCCTGTCCCATCTGCCGGGACTGAGCCTCACGGCGGGCTTCGCGATGGGCATCGGCGCCATGTGCGTGGCGATGCTCAAGCTCCCGATGACCTCGGTGCTGCTGGCGACACTGCTGCTGGGGTCCGAGGGCCTCACCGTCATGCCGCTCGTGATCGTCTCGGTCGTGGTCTCCTATGTCGTCACGCTCAGGCTCGCGCCGCCCCCGGCCGACGCGCCCGTGGCGCCCGACACGCGGTCCGGGGCCGACGCCCGGCCGGATCGAGGCTGACGGACCCCTGCCGTGGCCTCAGACGCTCTCCTCGCGCTGCGAATCCGCGCACAGCGCCCAGATGATGAAGATGTCGATGGCGATGAGCACGAGGGACCAGAACGGGTAGTGGGGCAGCCACAGGAAGTTGGCGAGTGCGCCCAGACCCGCGAGCACGATGCCCAGCACGCGTGCCCACATGGCTCCGGTGAACAGCGCGCAGCCGGCGAGAACGATGACGATGCCGAGAACGAGGTGGATCCAGCCCCAGCCGGTGAGGTTGAACCGGAACACATAGTCGCGGGTGGCGATGAACACGTCGTTCTTGGCGATGGCGGCGATCCCCTCGAAGATCGCCATCGCTCCGCCGAAGATCATCAGCACCGCCGCGAAGGCGGTCCAGCCGAGCCGGAAGGGGTGCTTCGAACCGGAAGGGGTGTCGGGCGCTACTTTCGGTCCGTTGGCAGTACTGGCCATTGCGGCCTCCTCGGATAGCAGAGCAGCCCGGCAGACCGGAGTGGGCCGCCGGGGCCTCCCCGAACAAGCGTGGCACGTCGGCAGCCGGTCGGCAGAACAGCCGCTCCCGGGAGCAGCCACCATGACACAATCTGTCTCCAGATGGAGATATCATCTCCATCGTGAGAGAAACCGAAGAGATGGAGCCCGGCTCCGTCGATGCCCGGCTCGCCGCGCGGCTGGGCGAACTGCGCGCCGAACGCGGCTGGTCGCTGGACGAGCTCTCGCGACGCAGCGGGGTGAGCCGCTCCACGCTGTCCCGGCTGGAGCGGGGCGAGTTGAGCCCGACCGCCGCCCTGCTCGACAAGTTGTGCACGGTCTACGAACGGACGATGTCCCGGCTGCTGCTGGAGGTGGAGGCGGAGCCCCCGCAACTCGTCCCCGCCGCACGGCAACCGGTCTGGCGGGACGAGGCCTCGGGCTTCGTACGCCGCTCGGTGTCGCCTCCGCACACCGGGCTGCGCGCGGAGGTCATCGAGGGCACCCTCGACGCGGGGGCCGCCATCGCGTACGAGAACGCGCCGGTGCCCGGCGTGGAGCAGCACGTCTGGGTACTGGACGGAACGGTCGAGATCACCGTCGACGGCACCGTGCACACCGTGCGCACCGGCGACTGTCTCCGGTTCCGGCTGCGCGGCCCCTCGCACTTCCACTGCCCGGGACCGGAACAGGTCCGCTATGCACTGATGATCGTTCTGCCATGACCGCCGCGAAAGCCGCGAAGACCGTGAGAGGACCCCGCACGTGATCGAGATCGTCACCGTGAGCGGCCCCGAACTGGTCACCTACGCCGACGAGTTGGCCGCGCTCCTGGTGGACACCGTGGACGGCGGATCGTCGGTGGGTTTCCTCGCGCCGCTGGACCGTGACTCGGCCGCCGCCTGGTGGCGGGAGCGGGCCGGGGCCGTCGACGCCGGCCGTCTTGAGGTCTGGATCGCCCGCGAAGCGGAACGGGTCGCGGGGACGATCGGCCTGGTCCGGGCCCCACTGCCCAACGCCCGTCACCGCGCGGAGGTGGCCAAGCTGATGGTGCGTCCGTCGGCCCGCGGCCGGGGCCTGGGCCGGTCGTTGCTCGATGCCGCCGAGCGGTCCGCCGCCGGGGCGGGCGTCACGCTGCTGGTCCTGGACACCGAGAGCGGAAGTCCCGCCGAGCGGCTCTACCGTTCGGCGGGCTGGACGGAGTGCGGCTCGATCCCGGACTACGCGGAGGACCCGGCCGGGATCCTGAAGCCGACGACGCTCTACTACAAGGTGATCGGCTCCGCGCCGACGTCGCCCGACCGGCCGCCGAATCCGTCGGCGTCCTCCCGGTGACGAAGCCGCCGCCCGGCCTCGCGGCTCCGGGCGGGCCGATCTCCTGGGCGAGGCACAGGAGTTCGGCGGCTCTGCCCGTGCCGCACGCGCGTCGCCCATCGGGGTCATGCCGCGGCCGACACGGTGGCCGCGGTCCCGCAGGTCGGTGACGTGCGGGACCTTCGGGCGGCCTGACAACCGGCTTCGTACGGACCGGCCCCGGGCGTGACAATGGCTGCGGAAGCCACACCTCACGAGGAGACCCTCATGACGCTGCACGACATCCCCCTGCGCACACTCACCGGCGAGCCCACCTCGCTCGCCGACTACCGGGGCCGGGCGGTCCTGTTGGTGAATGTCGCGTCCAAGTGCGGACTCACCCCGCAGTACGCGGGCCTGGAAAGGCTCCAGAACGAGTACGCGGACCGCGGCTTCACCGTACTCGGCGTGCCGTGCAACCAGTTCGCCGGCCAGGAGCCGGGAAGCGCGGAGGAGATCCAGACCTTCTGCTCGACGACGTACGGTGTCAGCTTCCCGCTGCTGGAGAAGACCGACGTGAACGGCGAAGGGCGCCACCCGCTGTACGCCGAGCTGGCTCAGCTGGCGGACGCGGACGGCGAGGCCGGTGACATCCAGTGGAACTTCGAGAAGTTCCTGATCTCGTCGGCGGGCGAACCGGTCGCGCGCCTGCGCCCGCGCACGGAGCCGGAGGACCCCGAGCTCATCGCGGCCATCGAGTCCCTGCTGTCGGCCTGACGGAACGCCGCTCGACCGCCGGACGGGCCGAAGACCGGCCCGCCCGGCGGTCGGACACCCCTAGCGAATCGGCATGCCCGAGAGGGTGCGGGCGATCACCAGGCGCTGGATCTCGCTCGTGCCCTCGAAGATCGTGTAGATCGCCGCGTCCCGGTGCATCCGCTCCACCGGGTACTCGCGGGTGAAGCCGTTGCCACCAAGGATCTGGACGGCCTGGGCGGTGACCTTCTTCGCCGTCTCGCTCGCGTACAGCTTGGACATCGAACCCTCGGCCGAGGTGAACGGCTTGCCGGTGGTCGCCATCCACGAGGCGCGCCACACCAGCAGCCGGGCCGCGTCGATCTGCGTACGCATGTCGGCGAGCTGGAAGGCGATGCCCTGGTTGTCGATGATCGGTCGGCCGAACTGGGTGCGGGTCTTCGCGTAGTCCAGCGCCACCTCGTAGGCCGCGCGGGCGGTGCCGACCGCCATGGCGCCGACCGCGGGACGGGACGCCTCGAAGGTGGCCATCGCGGCGTTCTTCACCCGCTCACCACCGGACGCGGCGCGCTCACGGGCCCGCGCCAGGCGCTGGTCGAGCTTGTCCTTGCCGCCGAGCAGGCAGTGACCGGGGACCCGGACGTCCTCCAGGACGACCTCGGCGGTGTGCGAGGCGCGGATGCCGTGCTTCTTGAACTTCTGGCCCTGGGAGAGACCGGGGGTGTCCGGCGGCACGATGAACGAGGCGTGCCCCTTGGACCCCAGCTCCGGGTCGACCACGGCGACGACGACATGGACGTTGGCGATGCCGCCGTTGGTCGCCCAGGTCTTGGTGCCGTTCAGCACCCACTCGTCCTTCGCCTGGTCGTACACCGCGCGGGTACGCATCGAGGCGACGTCGGAACCAGCGTCCGGCTCGGAGGAGCAGAAGGCCGCGACCTTGACGTCGTCGGCGTCCCCGTACATCTGCGGGATCCAGGTCCCGATCTGCTCCTCGGTGCCGTTGGCGAGGACGCCCACGGCCGCCAGGCCCGTACCGACGATGGACAGGGCGATGCCCGCGTCCCCCCAGAAGAGCTCCTCCATCGCCATCGGGATGCCGAGACCCGTCGGGTCGAAGAACTGCTGCGCGTAGAAGTCGAGGGAGTAGATGCCTACCTTGGCCGCCTCCTGGATGACGGGCCAGGGCGTTTCCTCACGCTCGTCCCACTCCGAAGCCGCCGGACGGATCACATCCGCGGCGAAGCCGTGAAGCCAGTCACGGACCTGCTTCTGGTCATCGTTGAGTTCGAGCGTGAACTCCGCCATGTTCCCCTCCACGTACTGCTATGGAAACCACTCGTTACTTGCGGTAACCGCAGTCTGTTACCGACAAGTAGCCTCTGTCAACCGCTCCGGTTCGGATCCGCACGGCGCCGGGCAGGGTGTTACGTTGCGCAGGCAGGACGCATTTTGCACAGCCAGGGGCGGGGAGAGGCGACATGGAGAGCACACGACAGGCAGAGCGCCAGCGGACAGCGGCCGAGAGCCGCCGCCGCGAGCTGCTCGAAGCCGCCGACCGCGTGGTGCTCAGGGACGGGCCGGGGGCCTCGATGAACGCCATCGCGGCGGAGGCCGGCATCACCAAGCCCATCCTCTACCGGCACTTCGGCGACAAGGGCGGCCTCTACCGCGCCCTCGCCAAACGCCACACCGACGCCCTGCTGATCGCCCTGCGGGCCGCGCTCGACGCCCCCGCCGAGCGCCGTCGGCGCGTCGAGTCGACACTCGACACCTATCTCGCGGCGATCGAGGCCCGCCCGCAGGTCTACCGCTTCCTGATGCACCCGGCCGACGACGCGGCACCCTCGACGGAGCAGGGCTTCGATGTCGGACGGCACTCGGCGCCGCTGCTGCGCCGGCTCGGCGAGGAACTCGCCCTGGTGATAGCCGAGCGGGTCGACCTGGGCCCGGACAGCGAGGCCATGGCCCGCATCTGGGGCCACGGCATCGTCGGCATGATGCACGCCGCGGGCGACTGGTGGCTGGGCGAACGCCCCTGCTCCCGCGAGCAGTTGGTACGCAGCCTGGCCGATCTGCTGTGGGGCAGACTGTCCGCCGCGGGCGACCGGCCGGGCGGCCCGGGATTCTGACGCACCGGACGTCAAGGACCCGGGAGCGGTCAGCCGGTGCGCGCCCAGGGCGCCCGGCGGGCCGCACGCAGCGCCCTTCTGCGGCGCAGCCCGGTCAACCGGTCCGTGTAGACCGCGCCTTCGAGATGGTCGCACTCGTGCTGGAGGCAGCGCGCGAAGAAGCCGGTGCCGGTGACCCGGACCGGTTCGCCGTCGACCGTGAAGCCTTCGACGACGGCCCGGTCGAACCGCGGGGTGCCCGCTTCGAGGCCGGGCAGCGAAAGACAGCCCTCCGGGCCGCGTACGGTGATGCCGTCGGCCTCGACGAGCCTGGGGTTGACGAGATGTCCGAGGTGCCGGATGTCGTCGTCGTCCGGGCAGTCGTAGACGAACACCCGCAGCGGAACGCCGATCTGGTTGGCCGCGAGGCCGACGCCCTCGGCCGCGTACATGGTGGCGTACATGTCCTCGACGAGACGGGCGAGCGAGGGGCCGAAGTCCGTGACGGGTTCACAGGTCCCGTGCAGCACCGGATCGCCGAGCAGGCTCATGGCACGAATCAGTCCGGAAGTGCCGGGGATCGGGCGGTTTCGCATGGCCGCAATCGTACGTTCCACGTGACCTCCACCTTCCCGGCGGTGCCAGGGTGCGGTCGCCGCGCCGGACATCGATAGGCTGGGCGTGGACCGATGCAAGGAGGATCTAGGACGATGGCAGGCAACACGGAGCCGCTGTCGCCGCGGGCCAAGCTGGCCGTGACGGCGGGCAAGGCCGCGGCGGCGGTGTCACGCGCCGCAGGGCGCGGCAGCGGATCGGTGATCGGCGGCCGGGTGGCGCTCAAGCTCGACCCCGACCTGCTGGGGCGGCTGGCGCAGCACCTGGACGTGATCCTCGTGTCGGCGACGAACGGCAAGACGACGACCACCCGGCTGATCGCCGAGGCACTGCGGGCCGCGGGCCCGGTCGTGTCGAACGCGCTCGGCGCCAACATGCCGGCGGGCATCACCTCGGCGCTGGCCGGCGGCTCGGACGCGCAGTACGGCGTGATCGAGGTCGACGAGAAGTACCTCGCCGGTGTCGCGCGCGACACGACGCCCAAGGTGATCGCGCTGCTCAACCTCTCCCGCGACCAGCTGGACCGCGCGGCGGAGACCCGGATGCTGGCGGAGAAGTGGCGTGAGGGGCTGTCCGGCTCGAAGGCCGTGATCGTCGCCAACGCCGACGACCCGCTGATCGTCTGGGCGGCGTCCTCCTCCCCCAACGTCGTGTGGGTCGCGGCGGGACAGGCGTGGAAGGACGACGCCTGGTCCTGCCCGTCCTGCGGCGGTGTGATGCAGCGCCCCGGCGACGACTGGTTCTGCGGCGAGTGCGGATTCCGCAGGCCCGCGCCCAGCTGGGTCCTGCACGGCGACTACGTCCTGGACCCGCACGGTTCGGCCTGGCCGATCCACCTCCAGCTGCCCGGCCGCGCCAACAAGGCGAACGCCACCAGCTCCGCCGCCGTGGCCGCCGTCTTCGGTGTGCCGCCGCAGGTCGCGCTGGAGCGCATGTATCAGGTGCAGGCCGTCGCGGGCCGTTACGACGTGGTGTCCTTCCTCGGCCGTGAGCTGCGGCTGCTGCTCGCGAAGAACCCGGCGGGCTGGCTCGAAACGTTTTCCCTGATCGACCCGCCGCCCACGCCGGTGATCCTCTCCGTCAACGCCCGCGGCGCGGACGGTACGGACACCTCCTGGCTGTGGGACGTGGACTACACCCAGCTCGCCGGCCACCCGATCTTCGTGCTCGGCGACCGCAAGCTGGACCTGGCGGTCCGCCTCGAAGTGGCCGGTCTCGACTTCCGGGTCTGCGAGAACCTCGACGAGGCCGTGCAGCAGTCCCCGCCGGGCCGTATCGAGGTCATCGCCAACTACACCGCCTTCCAGGATCTGCGCCGTCGTGTCGGCAACTGACCCCGGCCCCGGCCACCTCCGGAGAGGACGAAGCATGAGCAACAACGGTCTGCGTCTGGTCTGGGTCTACCCCGACCTCCTCAGCACCTACGGCGACCAGGGCAACGCGCTGGTGGTGGAGCGCCGGGCCCGGCAGCGCGGTCTGGACGTTCAGCGCGTCGACGTGCGCAGCGACCAGCCGATCCCGACGTCCGGCGACATCTATCTGATCGGCGGCGGTGAGGACCGGCCGCAGCGTCTCGCCGCGGAGCGGCTGCGCCGGGACGGCGGGCTCAGCCGGGCCGCGTCGAACGGCGCGATCATCTTCTCGGTCTGCGCCGGCTACCAGATCCTCGGGCACGAGTTCATCAACGACCTCGGTGAGCGCGAGCCCGGCCTCGGGCTGCTCGATGTGGTCTCCACCCGGGGCGAGGGTGCCCGGTGCGTCGGTGACGTACTGGCCGACATCGACCCGCGGCTCGGCCTGCCGCCGCTGACCGGGTTCGAGAACCACCAGGGCGTCACCCATCTCGGCCCGACGGCACGGCCGTTCGCCCGGGTGCAGTTCGGCGGGGGCAACGGCACCGGCGACGGCACCGAGGGCGCGTACAGCGACACCGTCTTCGGTACATACATGCACGGCCCCGTGATGGCGCGCAACCCGCAGATCGCGGACCTGCTGCTGAAGCTGGCCCTCGATGTGAACGCCCTGCCGCCGACGGACGACCGCTGGTACGAGGCGCTGCGCGCCGAGCGCATCGCGTCGGCGACACAGCCCGCCTGATGAGGCACTTTTCGCTCGTCTGAGCGGAGTCCAGCAGGCGGACGCCCGGTTCGGTCCCGCCACCCTGCGCCGGTAGGGTGGCGGGGATCCAACCGGACGACGTGGTCCGGTCGTCGGCCCACGTTGCAAAGGTTTCCCGGGCAATGCGAATTGGTGTGCTCACCTCCGGCGGCGACTGCCCCGGCCTCAACGCCGTCATCCGTTCCGTCGTCCACCGCGCTGTGGTCGACCACGGCGACGAGGTCATCGGCTTCCACGACGGGTGGAAGGGCCTCCTGGAGTGCGACTACCGCAAGCTCGACCTCGACGCGGTCGGCGGCATCCTCGCCCGGGGCGGTACGATCCTCGGCTCCTCCCGGGTCCAGCCCGCCCATCTGCGCGGCGGTGTGGAGCAGGCCAGGGGCCATGTCTCCGATCTCGGTCTCGACGCGATCATCCCGATCGGTGGTGAGGGCACGCTCAAGGCGGCCAATCTGCTCTCCGAGGCGGGTCTGCCGATCGTCGGCGTGCCGAAGACCATCGACAACGACATCGCCTCCACGGATGTGACCTTCGGCTTCGACACCGCCGTCGGTGTCGCGACCGAGGCGCTCGACCGGCTCAAGACGACCGCCGAATCGCACCAGCGGGTGCTGATCGTCGAGGTCATGGGCCGGCACACCGGCTGGATCGCCCTGCACTCGGGCATGGCGGCCGGTGCGCACGCCATCGTCGTGCCGGAGCGCCCCTTCGACATCGACGAGCTGACCGAGGTGGTCGGCAAGCGTTTCTCGGCCGGCAAGAAGTTCGCGATCGTCGTGGTCGCCGAGGGCGCCAAGCCCCGCGAGGGCTCGTCCATGGAGATCGCACAGGGCACCACGGACATCTACGGGCACGAGCGGTTCGCCGGTATGGCCACGCAGCTCTCCTCCGAGCTGGAGCAGCGCCTCGGCAAGGAGGCCCGCCCGGTGATCCTCGGCCATGTGCAGCGGGGTGGCACGCCGACCGCGTACGACCGGGTGCTGGCCACCCGCTTCGGCTGGCACGCGGTGGAGGCCGCGCACCGCGGCGAATTCGGCATGCTGACGGCGCTGCGCGGCACGGACATCGTGATGGTGCCGCTGGGCGAGGCCGTGGAGACGCTGAAGACCGTCCCGGCCGAGCGGTACGCCGAGGCGGAGTGCGTGCTCTGAGCGACACCCGATCCGACGAACTGCCCCCGGCCGCAACTGCGGTCGGGGGCAGTTCTACTCTGGTCGGGACAACCGGCACGAAACGGGGACGCCCCCAGCAGGAGTGAACAGATGGATCACAGCGGGCACGGCATGAACATGGATCTGCCGCCGTTCACGCTGGGACGCGGGCTCCAGTTCTCCGCGGACCCGTTCTTCCTCATCGGATGCCTGCTCGGCATCGCCCTGTACGGGTACGCCGTACTGCGGCTGCGCAGACGCGGGGACAGCTGGCCGGTGGGCCGGATCGTGTTCTTCGTCGTCGGCGTGCTGAGCATCGCCCTGGTGATGTGCACCAAGCTCAACGACTACGGCATGGTCATGTTCAGCGTGCACATGGTGCAGCACATGGTGATCAGCATGCTGTCACCGATCCTGCTGCTGCTGGGCGCTCCGGTGACCCTGGCGCTGCGTGCGCTGCCGGTCGCGGGCCGTGGCCGCACGGGTCCGCGCGAGCTGCTGCTCAAGCTGCTGCACAGCCGCTACATGAGGATCATCACGCATCCGGTCTTCACGATTCCGCTCTTCATCGCCAGCCTGTACGGGCTGTACTTCACCCCCCTCTTCGACTTCCTGATGGGCTCGAAGACCGGTCACATCGCGATGATGGTGCACTTCCTCGCGGTCGGCCTGGTGTTCTTCTGGCCGATCATGGGCGTCGACCCGGGGCCGCACCGGCCCGGCTATGTGATGCGGATGCTGGAGCTGTTCGCCGGGATGCCGTTCCACGCGTTCTTCGGGATCGCGCTGATGATGGCGACGACGCCGATGGTGGGGACGTACCAGCATCCGCCGGCCTCGCTGGGCATCGACGCGCTGAGCGACCAGGGCTGGGCGGGCGGTATCGCCTGGGCCTTCAGCGAGATCCCGTCGGTGCTGGTGCTGATCGCGCTGGTCTTCCAGTGGTACCGCTCCGAGCAGCGGACGGCGAAGCGTTCCGACCGTGCGGCCGACCGGGACGGTGACCAGGAGTTGCAGGCGTACAACGCCTATCTCGCCTCATTGCAGGCGCGCGGGCAGTAGCGCCGGGCATGCCTCAGGGGTGACGATGGCATCCACGGCCGTGCGGCCGGTGAGGAGGGTGCGGGCATGTCCGGATCCACGAAGGCCATGGGAGTACTCACGCTGGCGGCCCTGGTCATGGTCACCGCCTACACGGTGGCGCTGGGGAGCAGCGGCTGGCTCTGGTTCGGCTGGGTGGTGCTCGGCCTGATCACCCTGGGGATGGCGGCGACGCGCGAATCCTGACCCCGGGCGCTCGCTGCCGGGTCCGGTCGGCGTACCGGCTGCCGACGGCGGTACGCCCGGACGGATTCGACCCGTGGGTCGCTCCGAGCGCCTGCCCGTTCCCGGGTCGGGAGGGGCACTGGCGTTCGGGCCACAGCGCCGTCGGAACCGGCGGCCCGACCCGAGGAGCTCCTGTTGGGGAACCATACGAGGACGGCCGCGGCCGTCGCGATCGTCTGCGCGGCTGCCCTCGTCGGCTGTTCGAACAGTGGCGGCGGCAGCTCGCCCTCCCCCAGTGCCACACCACCGCAGTCCCTCTCGCCGGCCCCTTCCGTCTCCTCCTCCGCGGTCGGCAAGGCGCTGATCACGATCAAGGACTTCACCTTCGAACCGGCCCACCCGACGGTCGCGCCGGGGACGCTGATCACCGTGGTCAACAAGGACGCCGAGACCCACACCCTGACCGCGACCGGCGCCAAGGCGTTCGACACCGGCAAGGTGGCGCCGGGGCGGACGGTCACGTTCACGGCCCCGGACAAGGCGGGCTCGTACCCGTTCATCTGCACCATTCACCCGTACATGAAGGGGTCGCTCACCGTCCGATGAGCCACGCGGGCGGCGCTCCCCCCGGAGCGCCGCCCTTTGGTGCTCTCAGGCCTGCTGGAGCCCGGGCCGGCCGGCCTCGGTCACGTAGGAGGTCCGGGTCGAGACGGGTGCGCCGGGGGTGGTGACGTACGGGAGCACCTTGAAGTCGGCCCGGCAGCTCTCCCGGGTCAGCGAGCAGCGCACGTAGCCGCGCTGGAAATTGGTGAACTTGATGTGCTCGTTGGCCGCGAGCAGCCTGGCGCCGGAGGGGTCCAGATCCATCCCGTCCTTGGTGGTGGAGATGGACGAACCGACGAATTCGACGCCGAGCGTGGGTGATTCGGGGTCGTCGAAGTTCTGCTTGAGATCGGCGGCGAGGTGGCGGTGCATGTCGCCGGTGAGGACGACGGGGTTGCTCACACTGCGGTCGGTGAGCTCCTTGAACAGCCGTTGGCGGGCGTCCACGTAGCCGTCCCAGAAGTCCATCACGAATGCCTGGCCGGGGCCGGGGTCGGTGTCGACCTGGGTCACGGGGATCTGCTGGGAGATCATGTTCCACGTCGTGTCGGACCGTCCGAGGCCGTTGTACAGCCACTGTTCCTGCTCGGGGCCGAGGATGGTGCGGCCGGGTGTCAGCCGTTCGTCGCAGCCGCTCTTGGTGCCGTCGCCGCAGGGCTGGTCGTCGCGGAAGAGCCGGGTGTCGAGGATGTGGAAGGTGGCCATCCGCCCATAGCGCAGACGGCGGTACATCCGGGCCTCGAAGCCGTTCGGCTTGTTCGGCAGCCGCAGCGGCAGATGCTCGTAGTACGCCTGGAAGGCGGCCGCCGCGCGCTCGCGGAAGACCGCCGGGTCCTGGTCGGGTTCGTTGTCGGCCTTGGACCTGTCGCGCGCCCAGTTGTCCTCGACCTCGTGGTCGTCCCAGACGAGGGCGAAGGGGTGGGCCTGGTGGGCGGCGATGAGGTCGGGGTCGAAGCGGTGGAGGGCGTGGCGGTTGCGGTACTGGACGAGGTTCATCGGTTCGGGACGCAGTTCGGCGGCGACGGGGACGTTGCGTACGCCGCCCATGGCGTCGATGGCGTTCTCGTAGATGTAGTCGCCGAGGTGCAGGACCAGATCGACGTCCTCCTCGGCGAGGTGCCGGTAGGCGGTGTAGAAGCCCTCGAACCATGCCTGGCAGGAGACGAAGGCGAAGTCCAGCTCCCTGGGCCGGCTGTGCGGCGGGGGCGCGGTGCGGGTACGGCCGACGGGGCTGTGTACGCCGCCGGCGCGGAAGCGGTAGTAGTAGTGCCGGCCCGGCTGGAGTCCGGAGATCTCGACGTGGACGGAGTGGGCGAGTTCGGGCACCGCGCGGGTCCGTCCCCGGCGTACGACGGACCGGAAGCGATCGTCGCGGGCGACCTCCCACTGCACGTCGACGGCGTACGGCGGCATGCCTCCGCTTCCGTCGGGTGCGAGGGGCTGGGGAGCGAGGCGGGTCCACAGCACGAACCCGTCCGGCCACGGGTCGCCGGACGCGACTCCCAAAGTGAACGGGTCCTCGTGGAAGGGTGTGTCACCCCAGGCCCTGCCCGCCGACAGGCCGGCCGCGGCCAGAGCCATACCGACCGTTCCGCCGAGCATCACCCGTCTTCCGAACCCTCCGGTACCACCTGACCCACTGTTCATTTGCATGAAACTCGTCCCTTCGTCGGGCGGAATTCCGTCCGGTACGAGGTGGGATCGGCGCGTGATTTCACGCCCGTCCATGTGGTAATCACAGGCTGGATATCACAGGGGAAACACACGCCACAAGACCACCTACGGGTGGTCATATTGCCGTTCACAGGCGGTTAGTTGGGGCGACATCGACCATTCGCCCGGGCGATCGAGGACAGGTCGACAACACCCTTGACACCCCTGAGGGCGGCTCATAGTCTCCACGCCACAGAATTAACGTTAGATTTCACATCGGGAAATTCGGTGCGACGGAAGGACGTGCTCGTGTCCGGTTCCCCGGCAGCGGGGCTACCCGCCCACCACCCCGCCGAAGGGACGGCGACCGGCCGTCCGAAGGCCCGGAAACTGCGGCCGTACGCCCTGCGGTGCGAGCACCGCACCACCCCACTGGGGATCGACGAGCCCGCGCCCCGGCTCTCCTGGCGGCTGGCCTCCGACCTCCGCGGCAACGACCCGGTGGCCTACCGGGTCCGTGTCGCCGAATGTGCCGAGGATCTGGACGGGGGCGGTCAACTCCTCTGGGACACCGGCCGGGTGGCCGATCCCGGCGCCACGGCCGTCGACTACGCGGGGCCGGCGCTCCCGGGCCGTACGCGCTGCCACTGGCGGGTCTCCGTGTGGGCCGCCGGGACGGACGCGCCCGCCGAAGCCACGTCGTGGTTCGAGACCGCCTTCACCCGCACCGGTGAGTGGCGGGCCTCGTGGATCACCCACGACCCGCGTCCGGTCGACGTCATGGACGCGCCCACCGAGGGCGAGTTCGCCCTCGACGACCACGGGCTCGCCCCGTGCCCCGTGCTGCGCCGGACCTTCACCGCGTCGGCCGCCACCCATGCCCGGCTCCATGTCAGCGCGCGCGGCCTGTACGAGGTCCGGCTCAACGGCGAACGGGTCGGCGACGCCGAACTCGCCCCCGGCTGGACCGACTACCACCGCCGCGTCCAGTACCAGACGTACGACGTCACCGCGTTGCTGCGGGACGGCGAGAACGTCCTCGCGGCCACCGTCGCCGACGGCTGGTGGAGCGGGTTCGTCGGTTTCGAACCGCGCAGGGCCGGAGCCCACTACGGCTCGTCCCCCCAGTTCCTGGCCGAACTCCACCTGACCGGGGCGGACGGCCACAGTTCCGCGATCGTCACCGATGACACCTGGCGCACCGGCACGGGGGTCATCCGTCACGCGGATCTGCTGATGGGCGAGTGCCACGACCTCCGGCACGCCACCGACGGTTGGGAGCTTCCCGGCTTCGACGACTCCGGCTGGCCCCCGGCCCTGGTCACGGACGCCGATCACCACCTGCTGGTGGCCGCCGTGGACGAGCCCGTACGGGCGATGACCGAACTGCGCCCGTGCTCGGTCGAACGCGTCTCCCCCGACACCCACGTCGTCGACTTCGGCCAGAACCTCGCCGGCCGCGTGCGGCTGAACGTCCATCGGCTCGCGGCCGGGGCACGGGTGGTGATCCGTCACGCCGAGGTGCTGGACGAATCGCGGCGGCTGTACACGGCCAATCTGCGCACCGCCGCGGCGACCGATGTGCTCGTCGGGGACGGGCGCGAGCACATCGTGTTCGAGCCGCGCTTCACCTATCACGGTTTCCGTTATGCGGAGATCAGTGGCGTCCCCGAGCTGGCCGAGTCCGATGTCGTCGCCGTGGCGCTGCACAGCGACACTCCGTGGGCCGGGGAGTTCGACTGCTCGGACGCCGAGCTGCGACGGCTCCACGACTGTGTTGCGTGGGGGCAGCGCTCGAACTTCGTCAGTGTGCCCACGGACTGTCCGCAGCGCGACGAGCGGCTCGGCTGGCTGGCCGACGCGCAGGTATTCCTCCCGACGGCCGCGCTCAACGCGGACGTCGCCGCGTTCTTCACCAAGTGGCTGCGCGACGTCGATGACGCCCGCACCCCCGACGGCGGCTTCACCAATGTCGCCCCGCGCCTCGTGGGAGTCGCCGACGAGGGCGCGCCCGGCTGGGCAGACGCGGGGGTGATCATCCCGTGGCACCTCTACCGCACCTACGACGACCCCCGGTTCCTCGTCCGGGCCCTGGAGGGCATGTGCGCCTGGGTCGACCTGATCCACCGTCATAATCCCGACCTGATCTGGCGCAGCCGGGTGGGCCCGCACTTCTCCGACTGGCTCGCCCCGGGCACCCCCACCCCCCGCGACGTCATCGCCACCGCGTACTTCGCGCAGAGCGCCCGGCTCACCGCCAGGGCCGCCGACGTCCTGGAGCAGAAGGACGTCGGGCAGCGCCACCACCGACTGGCGGACGACATCCGCCGCACGTTCACCGAGCACTTCGTCACCACCGCGGATGCCGCAGACGGCCTGTCCGTACGCGTCGCGGGTGACACCCAGACCGGGTACCTCGTCGCGCTCGCCTTCGACCTGCTGCCCGACGGGCTCGCCTGCGCCGCCGCCCGCCGGCTCGCCGAACTCATCGAGTCGGCCGGACCCGCCCTGCTGACGGGTTTCCTCGGGGTGGCGCTCGCCGCGCCCGTCCTCGACGCCCACGGGCGGGCCGACCTCGCCCACGCGCTCCTGCTCCGCGACGAGGTGCCGTCGTGGCGGTTCCCGCTGCGGCACGGCGCCACCACGATCTGGGAACGCTGGGACGGATGGACCCCCGAAACGGGGTTCCGGGCACCGTCGATGAACTCCTTCAACCACTACGCGCTCGGCTCGATCGGCGAATGGCTCTACCGCGGTGTCGCCGGCCTGGACCAGGCGCCTGACTCCACCGGATACCGGCGACTGCGGATCCGGCCCCGCCCCGGCGGCCTCCGCCACGCGAGCGCCCGCCACGAGTCGGTCCGCGGCACCGTCAAGGTGACCTGGGAGCGGCACGACGGCCGGATCGCCCTGCGGGTCCTGGTGCCGCCCGGTGCCTCCGCCGATGTGTACGTGCCCACCACGGACCCCGGTTCGGTGCGCGAATCCGGCGTGGTGCCGAGCCCCGACGACCGCCACATCACACTGATCTCGACCGCCTCCGACCACGTGCTCTACCGCGTGTCCTCGGGCGCCTACCGCTTCACCGCGGCCCATCCCCCGGTGGCCGGCCGCACCGGGACGCCCGGGGTGGACCGGCCGCGGCCGTCGATCGCCTTGAGCCGACGCACATCGGGACCGGCGACGAAACCATCGTTCGCCCGTTCGTACGAGGAGGACACACCATGACGACGGGTTCTCGCTTCCGGCCGGGCCGAAGTACGGTCGGCCGCCGGGGATTTCTC
This sequence comes from Streptomyces sp. NPDC006510, assembly GCF_040611955.1. NCBI lineage: Bacteria > Bacillati > Actinomycetota > Actinomycetes > Kitasatosporales > Streptomycetaceae > Streptomyces > Streptomyces sp. NPDC006510. Next base: position 24,890 of record NZ_JBEXPH010000103.1, read on the forward strand.
CGGATCGGCGGCGGGGTCGCGGCGCTCGCCGCCCTTCCGCCCGCTCTGACGGCCTGCTCCGATTCCGGCGGTGGTTCCGGCAAGCTGCGCGTCGTCGGTGTCGCCGACCAGCAGAAACCGATCGAGGAGCTGGTCGCCCTCTACCGCAAGTCCCACCCCGACGACGAGTTCGCCACCTCCTTCGCACCCACGGACCAGGTGCAGACGGTGGTGCGCACCCAGCTCGCCGGCGGCAACGCCCCCGATGTGCATGTGCTCTATCCCGGCAGCGGCAGCGCCATGTCCATGGTCGAGCTGGCCAAGGCCGGGCTGCTCGCCGACCTCAGCGACCAGGAGTGGACCGAGGAAGTCCCGGCGAACTTCCACCCCGCGTACCGGCACAAGGGCAAGACGTATCTGTATTCGGCGGGGAGCAGCGCCATCGGCGCCATCCACAACAAGAAGGCGTTCGCCAAGGCGGGCGTGGAGCCGCCCCGGACGTGGAGCGAACTCCTCGATGTCTGTGCGAAGTTGAAGGCCAAGGGCATCATCCCGATCGCGCTCGGCACCCAGACGCCCTGGGTCACCCAGCTGATCACCTACGCGCTGGTCCCCAACGCCGTCTACGCGAAGAACCCCGGTTTCGACGCCGAGATGGCCTCCGGCAAGGCGCACTTCCGCGGCTCCGGGTGGGCCGACGCGATGGGCAAGTACCAGGAACTCCAGCGCCGGGGCTTCTTCAACGAGAACCCCAACGGAACGACGTACGAGCAGCAGACCTCGATGGTCGCCAGCGGCAGAGCGGCGATGGCCGTCCAGGTCTCCGCCGTACTCGCCAACTTCCGCCAGGCCGCCCGGACTCCGGAGGACCTCGGCATGTTCCCCTTCCCCGGCGGAGACGACCCCGCGAATCTGTGGATCCCGGCGGGCATCGTCGTCGGGCTCGGGATCTCCGCGCGGTCCAGGAAGTCGGCCGGAGCGAAGGCCTTCATCGAATTCCTCGGGAAACAGGAGAACGTCGACCGCTGGGCACAGTCCGTGGCCGCGATCCCGTTCAAGCGCAACGCCTCGACGAAGACCGACCCGGTCCTCGACGGCTTCCTGCCCATCATCGACGACAACCGCGCCGTCCCCTTCATGGACCAGAGCTGGCCCAACGCCGAGGTGCAGCCCGCCCACTTCGCCGCCGTGCAGAACCTGCTCGCAGGCAAGACGGATGTCGACGGGGCCCTGGGACAGATGGACGACGCCTACGGGAAGAAGTCGTGACGAGCGCCCCCGAGAAGACCGTCCCCGGCGTGGCCACCCGGGCCGGGGACGGTCCGCGGACCGGTCGCGGCCGCCCGGTCCGGCACCGCGACCACACCGTCCCGCCCTGGCTCTTCGTCGTCCCGGCTCTCGTCGTCTACGGCATCGTCGTGCTCTACCCGAGTCTCGCCGGGGTGATGTACGCCTTCACCGACTGGTCCGGCATCGGCGGCTTCTCCTTCACCGGTACGGACAATTTCCGCGCTCTGCTCGACGACGGCCGGGCCCTGGAGTCCGTCAGCAACACCCTGCTCCTGACCATCGCCGTGGTGGTCGTCCAGAACGGCATCGGCCTGCTGCTCGCGCTCGGCGTCCACACCAACATCAAGTCGCGTGCGGTACTCCGGCTGATCTTCTTCGCACCGGCCGTGGTCAGCCCCGTCATGGTCGCGATCCTGTGGAAGTACGTCTACAACCCAGAGAACGGCGCCGGTCTCAACGGTCTGCTCGGCGCGGTCGGACTCGGCGGACTGCGTCAGGACTGGCTCGGCGATCCCTCGCTCGCCCTGTGGTCCGTCGCGGCGATGGTCGTGTGGCAGTACGCGGGCTACTCGATGGTCGTCTTCCTGGCCGGGCTCCAGGGTGTGCCCGCCGAACTCCACGAGGCCGCGAGGATCGACGGGGCGGGTTCCTGGCAACGCTTCCGCTTTGTCACCTGGCCGCTGCTGGCCCCGGCGCTGACGATCAACCTGATGCTGTCGACCATCGGGGGGCTCAAACTCTTCGACCAGGTCTACGCCGCCACGAACGGCGGACCCGGCACCTCCAGCGAGACGCTGTCGACCGTCCTGTACAAGGAGGCGTTCGTCTACGGGAAGTTCGGCTACAGCACCGCCGTGGCCCTGGTCCTCGCGCTGTTCGTCGCCGCGGTCTCCCTGGTCCAGCTCCGTTATCTGCGTGCGAGGGAGGTCACCGCGTGAGCAGCTCAACGACCCACGGACCGGCAGCACCCGGGCGTGGGCGCCGCAGACCGCGGTACGGGCAGTACGCGCTGGAACTGGTGATGATCGCCGTCGCGGTCGTCTTCCTGTTCCCGGTGTACGCCCTGATCACCCTGGCGATGAAGGACCCCCGGCAGATCTCCGAATCGCCCCTCTCGCTGCCCTCGCCGCCCACCTTCGGCAACTTCGGCGACGCCTGGTCCTCCGCGTCGCTGGGGCCCGCCCTGCTCAACAGCACGGTCATCACCGTCGTCAGTCTCCTGCTCCTCATCGTCCTCGGCTCCACGGGGGCCTACTACCTCGCGCGGCGCGCCCGCGGACTCGGTTACGGGCTGTACATCCTGTTCCTGCTGGGCATCGTGCTGCCGTTCCAGCTCGGCATGATCCCGCTCTACAAACTCGTCGACGACCTCGGCTGGCTCGGCACATACCAGGGCATGGTGCTCTTCTACACCGGCATCCAGCTGCCGTTCACCGTCTTCCTGTACACCGGATTCATCCGTGCGCTGCCGCAGGACTACGCGCAGGCCGCGCTGATCGACGGCTGCAACCACCGGCAGGCGTTCGCCCGAATCGTGTTCCCCCTGCTGCGCCCCATCACCGGCACCGTGATCATCCTGAACGCGGTGTTCATCTGGAACGACTTCTTCACTCCACTGCTGTACCTGGGCGGTTCCGACAAGGAGACCGTGCCGGTGGGCATCTTCGCGTTCGTCGGCCAGTACGTCTCGGACTACGGGCTCGTCTTCGCCGGACTGGTGCTCGCCGCGCTGCCGATCCTGGTCGTCTTCGTGGTCCTTCAGCGCTATGTGATCAAGGGCTTCGCGGGCGGCCTCAAGGGCTAGGGTCTTTCGTTTGGATCACGCCGGGCTCAGTCGCCGACGCTCCTTCCCCAAGCTCTCGGCTCCGCTCGAGCAGGGGAGACCCCATCCGACTCCCTCCTCCGCCTTGCGATACACGGCACCGGACCCCGCTCTCCGATCCGGCCTGATCCAAACGAAAGACCCAGGACCTCTCATGACACACCCGGTGGATCCGCTCCTCCCGCCCGGCATCGCGGCGGTCCTCGCCGGGCCCCCGCGCGCCTTCTCGCCCGTCGCCATCTGGTGGTGGAGCGGAGAACGGCTCGACCGGGCGCGACTGCGGGCGCAGCTGGAGCGCTTCGCGCAGGGCGGGGTGCACAATCTCGTGCTGCTCAACCTGGCGCCGTCGGGCCCGCTGTTCGGCTCCGACGCGGACGATCCGCCGTTTCTGTCGGAGGCGTGGTGGGCGCTGCTCGACGGGGTGTGTCACGATGCCCGCGAGCTGGGGGTCGCGCTCTGGTTCTACGACCAACTCGGCTTCTCCGGCGCCGATCTGCAGGCCCGACTCGTCGACCAGTGGCCCGGGTACGCGGGCCGCCGGCTCGGCCGCTTACAGGCCGTGGTGGAGTCCTCGGCGGACCGGGCCGGTGAGCTGCGCTGTCCGCCGGGCGGCCGGCCGCTCGCGGGCCGCGCCGAACCGCTCGACGACAACGGCCGGAGCATCGGCCCGGCGGTTCCGGTGGCGGTGGCCGACGGGGTCGTACGGGCGCCCGGCGCCGGGCGCTGGCGCCTGACGCTCCACCACCATGAAGCACTCGGCTTCGACTACCTCGGCGCCGAGGCGTGCGCGGCGCTGCTGGACCGGGTGCACGGGGAGTTCGGGCGCCGGCTCGGCGACCGGCTCGGGTCCGTCGTCGTCGGCTCGTTCCAGGACGAACTGCCGTCCCTGCCCACCTGGTCCACCGGCTTCGCCGACGCCTTTCTGCGGCTGCGCGGGTACGACCTCACCGAGCGGCTGGACGCCCTGTACGAAGACACCACAGACCCCGACGTCCACCGGATCCGCCGTGACTTCCACCTGACCCGTGCCGAACTGGCCGAGGACGCGTTCTTCCGGCCGCTGGCCGCCTGGCACGAGCGTCACGGACTGCTCATCGGCTGCGACCAGCAGGACCCCGCCCGCGCCGGACACCCGGTAGCGGGCGTGGAGTTGTACGCCGACTACGCGCGAACCCACCGCTGGTTCTCGGCGCCCGGCTCCGACCACCACGGGGACGCCCGCATCCACTCCTCGCTCGCCCACCTCTACGGCCGCCCCCGCACCTGGGTCGAGGCCTTCCACTCCACCGGCTGGGGCGGCACCCTGGAGGAGACCCTCGACTGGCTGCTCCCGTGGCTGCGCGCCGGCGCCACTCTCTACAACCCGCATGCCGTCTACTACACGACCAAGGGCGGCTGGTGGGAATGGGCGCCGCCCGCGACCGACTGGCGCCAGCCGTACTGGCGCCACCACCACGTCTTCGCCGACGCCGTGACCCGGCTGTGCGCGATCCTGAGTCTCGGTCACCATCTGTGCGACATCGCGATCCTGCTGCCGACCACCACCGCCCAGGCGGGCACCGCGCTGGACGGGGTCACCGACGCGGCGGCGCGCGCCCAGTCGGTATATCTCCAACTCGTCGGGGACATGGCCTGGTTCCACACCCGGCCGGGCGTCATGGACCGTCTGGGCCTCGATGCCGACGTCATCGACGACGCGTCCCTGGCCCGTGCCCGCGTCTCACGGACCGACGACGGCGTGCGGCTGCGGGTCGCGGACGAGGCGTACACGACGGTCGTGCTGCCCTCGTGCACCGTTCTCGAACGGGAGACGGCGCAGCGGCTCGTCGATTTCGCCTCCGCCGGTGGGCGGTTGATCGCGCTGGGCGACCTCCCCGAGCAGGTCGTCGGCCCCGGGGCGGTCACCGCGGCGGCCGAGCTGCGGGCCTGCTTCGCGGACGGCCGGGCCGTGCACGTCCCCGTGACGGACGAACCGGCCGGTTCGCTCGCCGCCGCGCTCGGCGGTGTGCACCCGGTCGTCCGCGCACCGGTCCCCACGCTGGCGCGGCGCGTGGACGGCGCCACGGTGGTCTTCCTGACCGCGGGCGACCCTCGGGCCACACAGGCGGCCGTCGCCGCCCCCGACGAGCGGGGCGCCGCGCTCGGCTGGCTGGACGCCCGTTACGACTTCGACCCCCGCCGCGACGTGCGGAGCGCCCGGGTGCGGGTGCGGGACGTGGCGGGCCCGGCCGTTCTGGTGGACCCGTTCGGCGGCGCTCCCCGGACGCTGCC
>NZ_JBEXPH010000104.1:0-29874 GCF_040611955.1 Streptomyces sp. NPDC006510
CCGGCGGCGAGCGGTCCGTGGCCGGACACGGTGCCGCCCGTCCACGGCACGGGCGCGAGCACCGGACCGTTCCCGGCGCAGCAGCCGCCCCCGCAGGCCCCGGCGACCGGTCCCGTCAAGGCCCGCAGCGGACGGCCGGCCCTGCTGATCGCCGCCGTGGCGGTCGCGTTCGCCACGGGCATCGGCGGCACCGTCTGGGTGCTCGACAAGAACTCGGACGACGGGAACAACCAGAGCGCCGACGACAAGGGACCGGCCCCGCAGCGGTCCGGGCAGACCGGCACGGACGGTGGGTCCACCACACCCGATCCCGCCGGTTCGCCGTCCGGCAGCAAGTCGAAGAAGCCCGTGGGCCCCTCGTACACCTTGGTCTTCCAGGACAAACCGCTGACGCTGCGCACCCCGTCCGGCCTGGACTGGACGTACGTGGACCTGGACGCCCCACGCGTGGACCCCACCGCGGAGATCGACTCGGAGGATCTCGAACTCAGCGCGGGGTACGACACCCTGAGGCTCGACCGGGCCCTGGGCAAGGCGAGCGGCGCCTCTCCCGAGGAGTGCCGGACCGCCGCCGAGCAGAACCCCCTGCCCAGCTCGGTCCCCAGCGAGACCCTGATCAAGGACAAGACCATCGCGGCGGGCGACCTGATGTGCAGCGTGACCTCCGAGGGCAATCTCGCCCAGTGGAAGATCTCCGACGTGGTGTTCAACGACGACAAGGAGCTCCCGACCTACGAGGGCTCACTGACCCTCTGGAAGATCAACGGATAGCCGCCCGCCCCCACAGCCGCAGCAGCACCCGCTCCTGCGGCTCCCCACCCGCCGGCAGCGCCGCCGCCCGTGAGCGGGTGGCGACAACGGGCAAAGGAAGAGGAGGCGGCTGCCGGACGACCCGGCAACCGCCTCCCCTCAGATCACAACCGACTACGCGTGCGTACGGAGCAGGGTGCGCATCGTCCGCATCGCCACCGACAGGTTCGCCAGGTCGAACGCGTCCGACCCCTGGATCTCCTCAAGCGTGGAGCGGGACCGGGTGAGGATCGCCGCGTTCTTCTCCTCCCACGCCTTGAACCGCTCCTCCGGGGTCGAGGTGCCGTTGCCCACCGGCAGCACATCCGCGGTGAGCGCGGCGTGCGCGGCGTACAGGTCCTCGCGGATGGAGGCGCGGGCCATGGACTGCCAGCGGTCGGCCCGCGGCAGCTCGATGATCCGGTCCATCAGCTGGGTGATGCCCAGCCGGTCCGCGAGGTCGTAGTACACCTCGGCGACGGAGAGCGGGTCCTTGCCGGTGCGCTCCGCGATCGCCACGATGTCCAGCGCCGGGAAGGCGGAGGAGAATCCGGCGACCCGCTGGGCCAGCTCGCCCGGCACGCCCGCCTCGGTGAGCTCGTCCAGGATCGACTGGTACCACTCCAGGTCGGCGCCCATCAGCATCTTGGGCAGCTCGGCCCAGACCTGGTCGACGCCCGCCTTGAAGAAGTCGATCGTCGCGGCGATCTCCAGCGGCTGCGGCCGGTTGCCGAGCAGCCAGCGCGAACCGCGCTCGACGAGCCGGCGCGAGTGCAGCCGGATCCGGGTCTGCACATCGGCGGCGACCTCGTTGTCGAGCGCCTCGACGGCGTCCCACACCTGGCCGAGGCCGAAGATCTCGCGGGCCGCGAACTGCGCCCGCACGATCTCCTCGATCGAGGCACCGGTCTCTTCCCGCAGCCGGTGCAGGAAGGTCGAACCACCGCTGTTCACGGTGTCGTTGACCAGGACCGTGGTGATGATCTCGCGCCGCAGCGCGTGCCCGTCGACCGACTCGGGGAACTGCTCGCGCAGTTGCTGCGGGAAGTAGGCGTGCAGCAGCTTCTGCAGGTGCGGGTCGTCCGGCAGGCTGGTCTTGATCAGTTCCCGGGCCGCCGTGATCTTGGTGTACGCGAGCAGCACGGCCAGTTCGGGCTGGCTGAGCCCCTTGCCGGCGTTGAGCAGCTCACGGATCTGGCGGTCGTTGGGCAGGAACTCCAGCCCGCGGTCGAGGTCCCCGTCGCGGCCCAGCCGGCGCATGAAGCGCTGGTGGGCGTGGAGCAGCGAGGGCGACTGGGCCGTGGCGTTGGCGAGCGCCACGTTCTGCGCGTAGTTGTTGCGCAGTACCAGGCGGCCGATCTCGTCGGTCATCTCGGCGAGCAGCTTGTTGCGCTGCTTGACGGTCATGTCGCCGTCCCGGACCAGACCGTTGAGCAGGATCTTGATGTTCACCTCGTGGTCGGAGGTGTCCACACCGGCGCTGTTGTCGATCGCGTCGGTGTTGATCCGGCCGCCGCCCCGGGCGAACTCGATCCGGCCGAGCTGGGTGGCGCCGAGGTTGCCGCCCTCACCGACGACCTTGGCCCGCAGGTCCTCGCCGTTGACCCGGATCGCGTCGTTGGCCTTGTCGCCGACGTCCGCGTTCGACTCGGCGGAGGACTTGATGTACGTACCGATGCCGCCGTTCCACACCAGGTCCACGGGGGCCTTGAGGATGGTCTGCATCAGCTCGGCGGGCGTCATCTTGGTGATGCCCGGCTCGATGCCGAGCGCCTCGCGGATGTGCGCGTTGACCGGGATGGACTTGGCGCTGCGCGGGTGGACGCCACCGCCCGCGGAGAGCAGGCCCTTGTTGTAGTCGGCCCAGGAGCTGCGCGGCAGCTCGAACAGCCGACGGCGCTCGGCGTACGAGGTGGCGGCGTCCGGGGTGGGGTCGATGAAGATGTGCCGGTGGTCGAAGGCGGCGACGAGCCGGATGTGCTCGGAGAGCAGCATGCCGTTGCCGAAGACGTCACCGGACATGTCACCGACGCCGACGACGGTGAAGTCCTCGGTCTGGGTGTCGTGGCCCAGCTCGCGGAAGTGCCGCTTCACGGACTCCCAGGCGCCGCGGGCGGTGATGCCCATGCCCTTGTGGTCGTAGCCCGCGGAGCCGCCGGAGGCGAAGGCGTCGCCGAGCCAGAAGCCGTACCCGACGGCGACCTCGTTGGCGATGTCGGAGAAGCTCGCGGTGCCCTTGTCTGCGGCGACGACCAGGTAGGTGTCGTCCTCGTCGTGCCGGACGACGCCCTTGGGCGGCACGACCTCGCCGGCCACCATGTTGTCGGTGATGTCGAGCAGCGCCGAGATGAAGGTGCGGTACGAGGCGATGCCCTCGGCCATCCAGGCGTCACGGTCGACGGCCGGGTCCGGGAGCTGCTTGGCGACGAATCCGCCCTTGGCGCCGACCGGCACGATGACGGTGTTCTTCACCATCTGCGCCTTGACCAGGCCGAGGATCTCCGTACGGAAGTCCTCCCGCCGGTCCGACCAGCGCAGCCCGCCTCGGGCGACCTTGCCGAAGCGCAGGTGCACGCCCTCGACGCGCGGCGAGTAGACCCAGATCTCGAAGGCCGGCCGGGGCGCCGGCAGGTCCGGGATGGACTGCGGGTCGAACTTCATCGAGACGTACGGATGCGGCTTGCCGCTGTCCGCCCGCTGGAAGAAGTTGGTGCGCAGGGTGGCCTTGATGAGAACCAGGAAGGACCGCAGGATCCGGTCCTCGTCGAGCGAGGCGACCTGGTCCAGGGCCCCGTCCAGCTCTTCGAGGAGGCCGTCGGTCAGCTCGGTGCCGGCGCTCTGCCGCTCCGGGGACATCCGGGCCTCGAAGAGCGAGACCAGCAGCCGGGTGGTGTGGACGTTGTTGCGGAGAGTGCTCTCCATGTAGTCCTGGCTGAACGGCGAGCGGGCCTGGCGCAGGTACTTCGCATAGGCGCGCAGCACCATCGCCTGGCGCCAGTTCAGACCGGCGCCCAGCACGAGCGAGTTGAAGCCGTCGTTCTCGGCCTCACCGGTCCATACGGCGGCGAAGGCGTCCTGGAAGCGGTCCCGGGCGTCGTCGGCGAGGTAGTTGCCGCTGCCGTTGACCTGCGGCATCCGGAGCCCGAAGTCGTAGATCCAGGCGTGCGTACGGTCCGCGCAGCGCAGCTCGTACGGGCGCTCGTCGACGACCTCGACACCGAGCTGCTGGAGGGCCGGGAGCACGGCGGAGAGGGAGACCTGCTCGCCGGTCCGGTAGATCTTGAAGCGGCGCTCGCCGGGGGCGGCCCCGACCGGCTCGTACAGGCTGAGGGCGAAGTCCTTCTCGTCCTGCTTGAGCGCTTCGAGGTGGACCAGGTCGGCCACGGCGGAGCGCGGCGTGTGGTCGGCCTTGTAGCCCTCGGGGAAGGAGTGGCCGTACTGGCGCAGCAGCTCGGCGGCGCGTTCCTCGCCGCACTCGGCGCCCAGCGCCTCCTGGAAACCGTCGGCCCAGGAGCGGGCGGCCTCGACGAGCCGGGCCTCGATGCGGTCGGCCTCGGCGTCGGTGAGGTCGGGCAGCTCGGTGCCGGGTGCGACGCGGACGACGAAGTGCAGCCGGGAGAGGATCGACTCGGTGTTCCAGGCGGTGAAGTCGACGCTGGTGCCGCCCAGCTCCTCCTTGAGGATGTCGATCAGGCGGAGCCGCACACCGGTGGTGTAGCGGTCGCGCGGCAGGTAGACGATCGCGGAGTAGTAGCGCCCGTACTCGTCCTGGCGCAGGTAGAGCCGCAGCCGGCGGCGCTCCTGGAGGTACAGCACGGAGGTGACGACGGAGCGCAGCTGGTCGACGGGCGTCTGGAAGAGCTCGTCGCGCGGGTACGTCTCCAGGATCTGCAGCAGGTCGCGGCCGTCGTGGCTGTTGGGCGAGAAGCCCGCGCCCTCCAGCACCTCGGCGACCTTGCGGCGGATGACGGGCACCCGGCGCACGGACTCGGTGTAGGCGGCGGAGGAGAACAGTCCGAGGAAGCGGCGCTCACCGATGACGTTGCCGTCCGCGTCGAACTTCTTCACGCCGACGTAGTCGAGGTAGCTGGGGCGGTGGACGGTCGAGCGGCTGTTGGCCTTGGTGAGGATGAGGAGCTTGCGCTCCCGGGCCTTGGCCCGGGCGTCGGCGGGCAGCCGGTCGAAGGACGGGCTGACGGGGTGCGCCTCGTCGACACTGTGGTGCGGGTCGGAGCGCAGGATGCCGAGGCCGGTGCCGGGGACGGCGGCCAGCGAGTCGGTGTCCTTCAGCTCGTACTCGCGGTAGCCGAGGAAGGTGAAGTGGTCGGCGGCGAGCCAGCGCAGCAGCTCCCTGGCCTCGTTCACCTCTTCGTCGGCGAGGTCGTCGAGCGGCTCACCGGGCAGGTCGTCGGCGATGCGCAGCGCGGCGTCGCGCATCTTGTCCCAGTCCTCGACGGTCTCCCGTACGTCGGACAGCACGCGCAGCAGGTCGGCGGTGATCTGCTGGAGGTCGGCGCGGTCGGTCTCGCGGTCGATCTCGACGTGGATCCAGGACTCGACGAGCGCGTCGTGCGGCAGCTCGCCCTTCGTGTCCTTGGTGCCCGCGGCGTCCTTGCGGCCCTGCGCGCCCGTCGCGATGCCGTTGCCCTCGGCGAGCACCTCGATGAGCTTGCCGGTGACGTCGCGGCGTACGACGACCTGCGGGTGGATCACGACATGGATGCCGCGCCCCTGCCGGGACAGCTCATTGGTGACGGAGTCGACCAGGAACGGCATGTCGTCGGTGACGACCTCGACCACGGTGTGGCTGCACGTCCAGCCGTTCTCCTCGACGGTCGGGGTGTGCACCCGGACGTTGGCCGTGCCCTGCGGGCGCATCTCGGCCAGCCGGTAGTGGGAGGAGGCGGCACCGAAGACGTCCACGGGGTCGCGGCCCGCGATGTCCTCCGGAGCGGTGTGCAGGTAGTAGCGCTGGAGGTAGGAGAGGAGCACGTCCTGTCCGGGACGCTCCTGCCCGGCCCCGGTGGCCGCAACATGCACCCGGGAGGTACCGCCCGGGCCACCGACACCACCGCCCGGGCTGTTGTCAGCTACCTTGGCGGCCCGTGCGAGCAGCTCGGCCTTGGCTTCGTCCAGCTTGGTCTGCATGTCCTCTGGCTCCTGTCGCGCGCCGTTGCGTGACGTAGGTGAAAAAGACGACGTACCGCCACGACACGGGGTTTCCGGTCTGAGTCGACGCTATGCCGCTATGAGAGATGCCTGGGGCCGAATTTGCCATTTTTGGCAGTCGGGCCGGGCTGTGGGAATCAGCGACGGCCCGGGTGCTGTGGCACTCCGGGCGCAGGCCGGGGGCTTCGCTGCCCCCGAGGCGTATCGCGCTGATCACGGGGTCCAGGCTATATCGCCCGCCCCCGTGACCGTCACGAGCCGTTTGTGTAAAAAGATGGGCCCGAACTTTGACACTCTGGACAGCGCGCGGGTCCGTATTGCCGCACTCTGGTAGACGGAACAGGCCGACGAACCGTGGGAGCCCCGCCATGGCACCGAAGATCCTGATCGTCACCGGCGACGCCGCCGAGTCCCTGGAAGTCCTCTATCCCTACCAGCGGCTGCGCGAGGAGGGGTACGACGTCCATATCGCGGCCCCCGCCCGCAAGACGCTCCGCTTCGTGGTCCACGACTTCGAACCCGGCTTCGACACGTACACCGAGAAGCCCGGCTACACCTGGCCCGCCGACCTGGCCTTCTCCGAGGTGAACCCCGGGGACTACGTGGCCCTGGTCGTCCCGGGCGGCCGGGCACCGGAGTATCTGCGCAACGACGCCGAGCTGCGCAAGATCCTCAAGGCATTCTTCGACTCGGACCGGCCGGTGGCCCAGATCTGCCACGGTCCGCTGATCACGGCGGCGGTCGGTGCGCTGGCCGGCCGGCGTGTCACCGCCTACCCCGCGCTGGAGCTCGACATGCAGACGGCGGGCGCCACCTTCGAGGACCATGAGGCGGTGGTCGACGGCACGCTGATCTCCTCCCGGGCATGGCCGGACCACTCGGCGTGGATGCGCGAATTCCTGAAGGTCCTCCGCACAAAGGCCCCGGTGACCACCTGACCGGTCCGCCCGCCCAGCCCCCTGCCCTGCTCACTGCCGCCCGGCCGCTGCTATCGGGCCATCTGCTCGGCAAGGTGCGCGGCCTCGGCGAGACTGTCCACCACCGGCACCCCGGCCGCCTCCAGACTCGCCCTGCTGTGCGACCCGCCGGTGTAGAGCACGGCCTTCGCACCGACATGGGCCGCGGCCACGGCGTCGTCCACCGCATCACCGATGACCACCGTGTGCTCGGCGGATATCCCGCCCAGCGCGGCGATGTGCCGCTCCATGTGCTGGGCCTTGCTGCCGCCGGACGGCCCGGTGCGCCCGTCGACCCGTACGAAGTGCCGCTCGATGCCGTAACCCCGCACCACGGGGACCAGCTGGTCGTGCCCGTACATGCTCAGGAGGGACTGGCTGCGCCCGGCCAGCCGCCACTGAGTGAGAAGCTCCTCGGCACCTTGGGTGAGCCCGCAGGCGGCCCGCCGCTCGGTGTAGTGCCGGTGGAAGATCCCGTCCATCCGCTCCCACTCGGCCTCCGTGGGCAGCCTGCCCATCAGCCGTTCGTAGAAGCGGGGGATGGGGATGCAGTACATCTCGCGGTACTGCTCAAGCGTGATCGGCTCCAGGCCGACCTCGCCGAACGCGGCGTTCGTCGCGCCGATGACCGCGTCGTTGTCGTCGAGCAGTGTGCCGTTCCAGTCCCAGACCAGATGAGTGCGGTGCTTCCCGTGCGTCCCCATGCATAGAAAGTACCCGCCGCCTCCGACAGCGTTCGACATATGTTCGACAACGGCTCCCGACAGCTCCCGGCCTCTCCCCCTCAGTCGATCAGGTTCGGGATCTCCTGGATGCCGAACCACAGCAGCTCATGGTCCTCGGCGCCGTCCACGGTGAACTGCGCGTCGTCGTCACCGAGGTCCGCCGCCCCCAGCGCCGCGGCGGCGGCCGTGACGTCCTTCTTCGCGTCCTCCGCGTCGACATGCACCGCGGCGGCCTTGGCGAGCGCCACGGGGGACGCGATCCGCACCTCGCCGAGCGAGGACGGGTCGAGGCTGTGGTCCGGGTCGGCGACGGCCGCGCCGTCCGGCACTTCGACGGCCACGACGACGCGCCTGCGGACCGCGTCGGGGTTCTGCGCGATCAGGCGCAACGAGGCGGAAGCGGCCCGGTTGAGCGCCGCGTACTCCAGCTCCTCGATGTCGTCCGAGACGTACCACTCGCGCAGTGCGGGGGTCACCGCGTACGCGGTGAGCGGACCGGGACCGATTTCGCCCGCCCGGTGCGCCGCTGCGAGACCGGACAGGGTCAGGGGGACGTACACGCGCATGGCCGGGCCGCTTTCGTAGTCGGAAACGCCCTCAGGATACGTGCGACGTCCCCCTTTGGGGTCACGTGCACCGATGCCGCTCCGTCCACCCGGCGACCGCCCCTCACCCTCCCTGCGCCCGCCTCACGCCCCGTCCGGAACCGGTCGCATCACCCGGATAGGTGATTCCTCCCGATCGCTCCCGCCGACCCGGTGCCGCTTGCGGCCCCCTCGGCCGTCGCCGTAGAAGGTCCACAGCAGAAGTTACCGCCCGGTATTCGCCGGGCCTCTGAAGCACGGGGGCGTTGATCGATGAGCACGAACAGGACCCGGCCCACTGGACGACGCGACCAGCGCAGGCCCGAAGCCGTACCACCGCAGCGCACCCGGACTCCCCGGCGCGTACGCCCGCACCACTGGTTCGCCGAACGCCTCCTGGCAGTCCTCAGCGGCCAGCGCCCGGTGCACTGGATGCTCGGACACACCATCGGCGAGGCCTACGACCAGCTGGCCGAACTGGCCCCACGCACCCCGCTCCGGGCCCGCGGCGCCCGCCCCGTCATCCGCATGTGCCACGGTGCCCAGCCGGCTCCGGGCGTGGTGGAGGCCTGCGCAAGCATCGCGGCGGGCGAACAGGTCCGCGCGATGGCCTTCCGTCTGGAACAGGGCACCGACCTCCGCTGGCGCTGCGCAGCAGTGGAACTGGGCGACGAACACCTACAGCCGACCCCGACCCGCTAGCCCGGTGTTCCGGTCGTGCCCCGCGCTGCCCGCCCGGAGGACGGGCGGCGCGGGGCACGACCCGGGCCCGGAGAAAACGGGAGCGGAGACAGGGACGGTGCGGGGCACGCACCGGGCCCGGGGCCGGGAGTGAAGACGAGGGACGGGCTGGGGCGGAACAGACACCGGGGCCGACGCCAGACCAGGACCGAGAACGGGAGTGAAAACGGAGGACGGGGCGGAAGCAGGACAGACACCAAGGCCAACGCCGGACCAGAACCGAGAACGGGAGTGAAGAAGAGACCGGGAGTGGAGAACCGGACCGGGGCAGGGACCGGCAGGACCACACCTACCCGTCCCAGCCTCCTCCAGCCCCTTTGGCACGCAAGCAAGGAACTCAACGAGCTGACCCACCGCCATCCCCTGTCCCAACCCCGCCTGACACCTCCCAGCCGCCGCCAGCCCCTCTCGGCTCCTGTCAGCCACCCACCCAGCCGGCCCGCACCCCTCCAGCACCCCTCCAGCACCCCTCAGCCCCCTCCAACCCCGCCCCAACCCCTCCTGACACCTCCCAGCCGCCCGCCAGCCCCGCCCCCACTCCCTCTCGGCGCCTCCCAGCAACCCTCCAAGCCCGGCCGCACCCCTCTGGCGCCTCCCAGCCGCCCTCCAAAACCGGCCCGCACCCCTCCCAGCCGCCAACCCACCAACCCCCCTCTTGCCCCTCCCAGCCACCAACCCACCAACCCCCCTCTTGCCCCTCCCCAGCCCGCCCCGCGCCCCTCCTGGTGCCTCCCAGCCGACCTCCAACCCCACCCCCAATCCCCAGTCCCTCTCGGAGCGTCTCAACCACCCTCCACTCCGGCCACATCCCTCTGGTGCCCCTCAGCCGCCCTCCAGCCCGGCCACACTCCTCCGGCGCCTCCCAGCCACCCTCCAAAAACCCGGCCCGCACCCCTCCGGCGCCTCTGAGCCACCTTCCAGCCCTCTCCAGCCCCTCCCTGGCCCGCCGTCACCCACCAGCCCCACCAATCCCCCTCTTGCCCCTCCCCAGCCACCCATCGGCCGGCCCCACACCCCTGGCCTCCCTCAGCCGCCCTCCAGCCCCGCCCCCTTGCCCCTTCCATCCACCTCCCCCAACTCCTCTTGACCCCTTTTTCAGCCGCCCTCCAACCCGCCTCCAGTCCCTCTTGGCGCCTCTCAGCCACCCTCCTCCCTCCCGCTGCCCCTCCTTGGCCACTCTCAGCCACCCTCCTCCCCGCTGCACCCCTTCTGTCCCCTGCCAGCCACCCTCCAGCCCACCCCACGCCCCTCCGCCCTTCCCTGTCCCTCCCCCGACCCCTTCTCAGCCCCTCCGGCGATTGAGGAGCGGGGTCCGGGGCAGAGCCCCGGTTTCGGGAAGGGGCGGGGAGGGGACAGGCCCGCGCAGCGGCACCCCCCACCCCCGCAGAACAAGCCCACCAACCCCACCGCCGGCCCCACCACCCACCGCTTGCCGCCCATACCAAACAGCCCCACCCCCACAAGGCCAAAAGCCAGAAGCCGCAAGCCACAAGTCGGCAGCCAAGAGCCGGCGGCAACCAAAAAGCCGGGGCCGGACGCCCAAACCACGCGTCCGACCCCGGCCAAACCCCAACTACACCCCAGCGACGTCCAACGACGTCAACGGCACCCGCTACTTCTTACGACGCCGCCCGCCCCCACCGTTCTTCTGGGCCTTGCGACGCTCCGCCCTGGTCAGCCCATCGGACTCGGACCCGACCGCACCGTCGCCGTTGGAGAAGTCGCCCTCGACAACCCCGCCTTCCCCGTCCACCGTGGGCGCGGAGAAGTGCAGCCGGTCCGGACGCTGCGGAGCATCGAGCCCCTTGGCCCGGATCTCCGGACGCGCCGCCGGCACGGCGTCCTCCTTGACGAGCGAGGTCCGCTCGGCCTCGTCCTGCACCGGAACCTCCTCGACCTGCTGCTCGACCTGGACCTCCAGGTTGAACAGGTAGCCGACGGACTCCTCCTTGATGCCCTCCATCATGGCGTTGAACATGTCGAAGCCCTCGCGCTGGTACTCGACCAGCGGGTCCTTCTGCGCCATGGCCCGGAGGCCGATGCCCTCCTGGAGGTAGTCCATCTCGTAGAGGTGCTCACGCCACTTCCGGTCCAGGACGGACAGCACCACACGCCGCTCCAGCTCACGCATGATGTCCGAGCCGAGCTGCTTCTCGCGCTCCTCGTACTGCTCGTGGATGTCGTCCTTGATGGACTCGCCGATGAACTCGGCCGTGATCCCGGCCCGGTCGCCGGCCGCCTCCTCCAGCTCGTCGACGGTGACCTTCACCGGGTAGAGCTGCTTGAAGGCGCCCCACAGCCGGTCCAGGTCCCACTCCTCCGCGAAGCCCTCGGCGGTCTCCTGGCGGATGTAGTCGTCGATCGTGTCGTCCATGAAGTGGCGGATCTGGTCCTGAAGGTCCTCGCCCTCCAGAACCCGGCGACGCTCGCCGTAGATGACCTCACGCTGCCGGTTGAGCACCTCGTCGTACTTCAGGACGTTCTTACGCGTCTCGAAGTTCTGCTGCTCGACCTGCGACTGGGCCGACGCGATCGCCCGCGTCACCATCTTGTTCTCGATCGGCACATCGTCCGGCACATTGGCCATCGACATCACGCGCTCGACCATCTGCGCCTTGAACAGCCGCATCAGGTCGTCGCCGAGCGACAGGTAGAAGCGGGACTCGCCCGGGTCGCCCTGACGGCCGGAACGACCGCGCAGCTGGTTGTCGATACGCCGCGACTCGTGCCGCTCGGTGCCCAGGACGTACAGCCCGCCGAGCTCCTTGACCTCTTCGAACTCCGCCCTCACGGCCTGCTCGGCCTTCTCCAGCGCGGCAGGCAGCGCGGCCGCCCACTCCTCGACGTGCTCGACGGGGTCGAGGCCGCGCTGGCGCAGCTCCGCCTCGGCGAGGTCGTCGGGGTTGCCGCCGAGCTTGATGTCGGTGCCTCGTCCGGCCATGTTCGTCGCGACCGTGACCGCGCCCTTGCGGCCGGCCTGGGCGACGATCGTCGCCTCACGGTCGTGCTGCTTGGCGTTGAGGACCTCGTGCTGGACACCGCGCTTGGAGAGCTGCTGCGAGAGGTACTCGGACTTCTCGACCGAGGTGGTGCCGACGAGGATCGGCTGGCCCTTCTCGTGCTTGTCGGCGATGTCGTCGACGACCGCGGCGAACTTCGCGACCTCGGTGCGGTAGATCAGGTCCGACTGGTCGGCACGGACCATCGGCCGGTTCGTCGGGATCGGCACCACACCGAGCTTGTAGATCTGGTGGAACTCGGCGGCCTCGGTCATCGCCGTACCGGTCATGCCGGAGAGCTTGCTGTAGAGGCGGAAGAAGTTCTGCAGGGTGATCGTGGCGAGCGTCTGGTTCTCGTCCTTGATGTCCACCCCTTCCTTCGCCTCGATCGCCTGGTGCATGCCCTCGTTGTAACGGCGGCCGGCGAGGATACGGCCGGTGTGCTCGTCGACGATCATGACTTCGCCGTCGATGACGACGTAGTCCTTGTCCTTCTTGAAGAGTTCCTTGGCCTTGATGGCGTTGTTGAGGTAACCGACGAGCGGGGTGTTCACCGACTCGTAGAGGTTCTCGATACCGAGCCAGTCCTCGACCTTCGAGACGCCGGGCTCGTGGATGGCGACGGTCCGCTTCTTCTCGTCGACCTCGTAGTCGCCGGTCTCCTCGATGCCCTTGAGCGGGTTGCCCGCCTCGCCCTTGGTCAGCCGCGTGACCAGCTTGGCGAAGTCGCCGTACCACTTGGTGGCCTGGTCGGCCGGGCCGGAGATGATCAGCGGCGTACGGGCCTCGTCGACGAGGATTGAGTCGACCTCGTCGACCACGGCGAAGTTGTGACCGCGCTGGACGAGCTCGTCGGCGGACCACGCCATGTTGTCGCGGAGGTAGTCGAAGCCGAACTCGTTGTTCGTGCCGTACGTGATGTCGCAGGCGTACTGCTCACGGCGCTGGGCCGGCGTCATGTTGGCGATGATGCAGCCGACGGTCAGACCGAGGAACTTGTGGACGCGGCCCATCAGTTCGGAGTCGCGCTCGGCGAGATAGTCGTTGACCGTGATCAGGTGCA
This sequence comes from Streptomyces sp. NPDC006510, assembly GCF_040611955.1. Taxonomy (NCBI): domain Bacteria; kingdom Bacillati; phylum Actinomycetota; class Actinomycetes; order Kitasatosporales; family Streptomycetaceae; genus Streptomyces; species Streptomyces sp. NPDC006510. The sequence continues at coordinate 13,027 of NZ_JBEXPH010000104.1, forward strand.
CGCCCTTGCCGGAGAGCGCGTTGAGATACGCCGGCAGCGTACCGACCAGGGTCTTGCCCTCACCGGTCTTCATCTCGGCCACATAGCCGAGGTGGAGGGCTGCGCCGCCCATCATCTGAACGTCGTAGTGGCGCTGTCCGAGGACCCGCTTGGCGGCCTCACGGACGGTCGCGAATGCCTCGGGGAGCAGGTCGTCCAGGCTCTCGCCGTCCGCGTACCGTTCCTTGTACTCGTCGGTGAGCGCCCGCAGCTCGGCGTCGGAGAGGTTGACGAAGTCCTCTTCGATGGAGCTGACCTGGTCCGCGATGCGGTGCAGTTTGCGCAGGATCTTGCCTTCGCCTGCACGCATGAGCTTGTTGAAGACGGACACTGAGGCTGGTCTCCTTGCCGGTCGGGCCTGGCACTGGGTCGTGTTATGGACTCTGGCGCGGGCACGGCAGGTGGGCCCCACCGCAACGGCCATCGTAAGCGAGGACCCCGCCGCGCCGGGAGGGCTGCCGCCGCGTTGGCCCCGCTGTCCCCTCCGAGTCAACGGCCGGGGAGCTCCGAAGGTGCCGGGAAGTCCGAAAAGTGTTCGCTTCACGAGCGGTACCTCCTCAGAATCCGAACATGGAGCCGATCACCCTCACCAGCGACCGTCTACTGCTGCGCCCCTTCGCCGACAGCGACGTGGACGCGATCCACGCCGCCTGTCAGGACCCGGACATCCAGCGGTGGACCGTCGTGCCCTCCCCGTACACCCGCGCCGACGCGGAACTCTTCGCGGGAAAGCTGTCTCCCGGCGGCTGGCACGACGACTCCATGTACAACTTCGCGGTGGCCCTGCGCGAGAACGGGACCCTGATCGGCGCCCTCGGCATCGACCGCCGCAATCTGCCGGGCACGTACGAGGTGGGGTTCTGGACCGCCGAGGAGCACCGGGGCCACGGTTATATGACGGAGGCGGTGCTGACCGCCGCCCGCTGGACCTTCACCGCACTCGGCGGCGACCGGCTGGAGTGGCGTGCCGAGGTGGGCAACGCCCCCTCGCGTGCCGTGGCGCTGAAGGCGGGATTCCGAATAGAGGGCGAACAGCGGTCGGGCCTGCTCAACAAGGGAGTACGACGCGACTCCTGGATCGGTGCGCTGCTCCCGTCCGATCTCGGCCTGCCGGGCACCCACGCCTACCTGCCCATCCCCTGACCCCGCCGGCACCTGCCGCCGGTCTCCGATCCCGGCGGACCGCGATCCCTCCGCTCTCCGATCCCGCCGGTACCTACAACTCCGCGGCCGGCTGTCAGTGCCTGCCTCTAGGGTGCAAGGCATGACGTCTGTGCCGCCTCCCGCCGCTGAACTCTCCGCCGACCAGGCGCGCAGGATAGCCCTGCGCGCCCAGGGCTTCCTCGGCGCTCCGGACCGCCGGGCCGGGGTTCCGGGTGTGCTGCGGCATCTCGGCGCCATACAGCTCGACACGATCTCGGTGCTGGCGCGCTCGCACGAACTGATTCCGTACGCGCGCCTCGGCGCGGTCGGCCGACGCACCGTCGAGGAGTCGTACTGGTCGGGTGGCCGCACCTTCGAGTACTGGTCGCACGCGGCCTGCATCCTGCCGGTCGAGGAGTGGCCGCACTTCGCCTTCCGCCGCCGCGCCTACCGCTCGCGCCCGCACTGGCACCACGACCTGCCGGACGGCGCGTACGAGACGGTGATCAAGCAGCTGCGCGCCGAGGGCCCGTTGACGGCGACGGAGCTCGGCGGCGCGAAGAACGGCGGGGAGTGGTGGGACTGGTCGGCGTCGAAGGTCGCCGTCGAGCGCGCCCTGATGTACGGCGAGGTGGTGTGCACCGAGCGGCGCAGCTGGAAGCGGGTGTACGACCTCGCCGAACGGGCCCTGCCCGATGACGTGCTGCACGACGACCTGGACGACACGGAATGCCTGCGACGGCTGGTCGCGCTCGCGGGGAAGTCTCTGGGGGTGGGCACCCGGGCGGACATCGCGGACTACCACCGGCTGAAAGGTGAGCAGTTCGACGCGGTGGTGGCGGACTCCGGGCTGGTGCCGGTGACGGTGCAGGGCTGGGCGAAGCCGGCCTGGGCGGACCCGGCGGCGCTGGCCTCGGAGCCGCGCGGGCGGCACCGTACGACGCTGCTGTCGCCGTTCGACTCACTGGTCTGGGAGCGGGCGCGCACCGAGCGGATCTTCGGTTTCACCCACCGCCTGGAGGCTTACGTACCCAAGCCCAAGCGGGTCCACGGATACTTCGCGATGCCGCTGCTGGCGGGCGGAAAGCTGCAGGGCCGCGTCGACCCGGCGCGGGAGGGCAGCACGCTGGTCGCCCGGCAGGTGTCGCTGGCAGGCGGGAAGGCCGTGGCGCCGATGGCCGAGGCGCTGGTGGAGGCCGCGTCCTGGGTCGGTTGCACAGATGTCCGGCTGGAGCGGGTCGACGCACCGGAACTGCGCGGACCGCTCGCTCAGGAAATCGCCCGCGCCCTGTCCTGAGCCCGCGTTCCCCCGCCCTCACCTGATTTCGAGGATCTTCTCCCGCATGGCGTAGACCACGGCTTCCATCCTGGAGTGCAGCTGCAACTTCTCCAGGATGTTGCGGACGTGGTTCTTCACGGTGTTCTCGGAAATGAACAGTTCCTTCGCGATATCGCGATTGTTCATGCCCGTTGCAACGAGTTTGAGGACTTCGAGTTCCCGGTCGGTGAGCCGCGGCGCCGGCACCAGCCTGCGCTCGTCGGTCCGCTGGATCATCGACTTGAACTCGGTGAGCAGCTTGGACGCCATGGAAGGGCTGATCTGGGACTGCCCGTCGGCGACCGCGCGAATGGCCGTGGCCACCTCGTCCGTGGAGATCTCCTTGAGGAGATAGCCGGTGGCGCCGGCCTTGATCGCGTCGTAGAGATCGGCCTCCTCGTCGCTGATCGTCAGCATGATGATCTTCGCGCTGGGGGCCACCTCCTTGATCGACGTGCAGGCCTCGATGCCACCGCGCTTGGGCATCCGGACGTCCATCAGCACGATGTCGGGAAGCAGATCGGCGGCCTTGTCGACCGCCTCGGACCCGTCACCCGCCTCGCCGACGACCTGGATGTCCTCCTCCTGGGCGAGGACGATCTCCAGACCTCTGCGGAAAAGCGCGTGGTCGTCCACCACGAGGACCCTGATCGGCTCCCTGCGGAAACCACTGTCCGCGTCCGCGCCGGTGCGGGCACCGGCGATGTCGTCGGCATCATTCGCATCACGCACGGGCCCGAAGGTGTCCGCCATCGTTCCTCCCCCTGAAGGCCATGGCCTGAAGTTCACACATTGTCCGCCAACGGCAGTTCACAGAGCACCGATTGGCTTGGGACGCCATGATTCCATGCCTGGACGTCAGAGCGGTGATCCTGTTGACCGCACGCGGGTGCCCCTGGGGGCGCACAGGCGCTCCAGGGGCACCGCGGAAGGGTGGCGTCAGCCGCCGAGCGCACCGCCTGCGCCGCCCGCCTCGTCGGCGGCCAGCGGGTCGGTCCTCAGGTGGATGACACCGTAGTCATAGGCATGCCGTCGGTAGACGACACTGGGTTCCTTGGTCTCGGAGTCGACGAACAGATAGAAGTCGTGCCCGACCAGCTCCATCTCGTAGAGCGCTTGGTCGAGCGACATCGGTGCGGCGACATGCGTCTTCTCGCGCATCACCAGCGGACCCTCGCCCTGAACCTCCAGCGAGCCGAACCTGGTGGTGGGCACGGACTCGGCCGACTCATTGACGATCAGGTCGCCCTCACCGTTGAACGACGCCGCCCCCGGCACGGTCTCGGCGACCTCGGCAGCGGGAATCCGGCCGTTGCCACGGCGGCTGTAGCGCTTGTCGTGCTGCTTGCGCAGCCGCGCCTCCAGCTTGCCGGTGGCCAGGTCCAGCGCTGCGTACGGGTCGCCTGCGGCCGCCTCCGCCCGGATGACCGGGCCGCGCGAGCGGAGCGTGATCTCCACCCGGTCGGAGCGGTCGGCCTGACGGGGGTTCGGCTCCTTGGACACCTCGACGTCGAGGCTGATCACCTTGCCGTCGAACTTCTGGATCTTGTCCAGCTTCAGCTTCTCGGCCACGTGCTTGCGGAACCGCTCGGGCACCTCGGTCTTGCGGCCCTTGACGACGATGTCCACGCAGAACTCCGTTCCCGGATCGCTCCGCTCAGGGGCGGAGCATCTCCCTTTTGCACCAGGCCCCGGTGACAACCGGAGCCGCGGACTCGGTGACTTCCACCTCCTCCTCCCCCATCGGCGAGGTCTCCACCCCACCGAATTCCCAGCGTCTGGACTACCGGTGTGTTGCCTGCCCGAAACCTGGCGGTGCATTCATCGAGGTCCGGCATTCACCATTCCTCACAACCGAACATAGCCTGCCTGGCCGGATGTCGGCACCCGCTACTCGCACGTACCTCCGCTCGGGGCATTTTCTCCACTCACTACCTGCAACGATGCAAGTTCATTGGCAGTTCCGGTTTATTTCGAAGGCCGACGGAGATACTGCGACAACGGCCGCCTGCCCGCTGCCGGAGGCAGCCCCCTCGTGCCCGCACGCCTCACCCACCGCCCGAGCCGCCTCGGCGAGCGAGGCACCTGTCGTCAGAAGGTCGTCCACCAGCACCACCCGTCCGGCCGCAAGCAGCCGCTCGCCCCCGGCCACGACCTCCAGCGCCCCCACCAGATTCACCTGCCGCTGACGGGCGCCCAGCCCCGCCTGGTCGGCCACCGCGCGCCGCTGCCGCAGCACCGCGACCACCTGGGCCCGGGTGCCGCCGCGTCTCAGCTCCCCCGCAGCGGCCAGCGCGATCCGGCGCGTCGGATCATGGCCGCGTGCCGCCACCGCGCGCCAGGCCGACGGCACGGGTACGAGCAGCAGCGGGCCGGCGACACCCACATGCCCCGTCCCGGCCCGTACGGCCCCCGCCAGCGCCTTGCCGAGGGCTCCGGCCAGCCCCAGCTCACCCCGCTCCTTATGGGCCAGCAGCACCGCACGCACCGCGTTCTCGTACGCGGCGGCCGCGTGCACCACCGGCAGGCCCACAGGCTCCGGGTCGGGTCTCACCCGGCGCGGTGCCCTGCCGTGGAGCTCCGCACGGCATTCCTCGCACAGCTCTACGCGCGGCGTGCCGCAGCCGCCGCAGGACACCGGCAGCACCAGGCCGGAGATCTCCCGCCACCACCCCCGCATGACTCCACTGTGCGCTTCCCGGAGCGAACGGGCCACCCCTGTGGAAAACGCGGAACGGACCTTGCGGCTCAGCCCGGGTAGACCAGCGACGAGCCTTCCTTGACCACCGTCTGCCAGTTGTCACCGGGCGACAGCTTCACGATGCCGTCGCTGGACGTGGCCGCCATCAGCGGAAGCTGCTCGTCGTCCGCCGCCGCGACCGACGACACCTGGTTCACTCCGGGCAGCACCCCCGATGCGGACGTCGAACCGTCCGCCTGCACATAGCGCACCTGCTGCACCCCGCCCTGCTCCTTGCCGACCACCACAAGACGGCTGCGGCCCGACCACGACATCGCGGTCACATCCGTCAGCTGTGGTGCGGCCTGGCGCAGCTCCACCACCGACACCTGCTGCTCCGACGCCGGCCCGCGCCGCTCGATCCGGCCGATCTTCAGCGTGTTGCGGTCGTCCTGGGTCACCAGCAGGGCGATCCGTACTCCGTCCGCGGACATGCGCACCGCCTCGATCCGCCCACCGTCCAGGTCGGGCACGGCGACCTCCTGCGGCTCGCCGGTACCCCCGGCCAGTCTCAGCAGTCTGGGGCTGTCGGGATCCCGGTCGGCCACCCACAGGTCGCCCCGGCCGTCCCAGCTCGGTGTCGACAGACGGTTCTTCGCGTCGTGGGCCCTGCTGGTCACCGAGGCTGCGGGAAGCTCGCCGTCCGAGATGATGGACGACACGTACAGAGACGCTCCGTCGCGCGAGACCGCCGCCGCCGACTGCTCGTCCCTGGCCACACCGACCGTGCCCATCCGCACCGGTCCGTCGCCGAGCGGACCGGCCACCGTCTCCGGGGCTCCGCTGCCCTTGGTGCTGCCGGGAATTCGTTCCACATGCCCCTTGGCATCGACGAAGTACTGGCTGTCCGGCCCGCTCGACGAACCGTCAGGAGCGAACTCCTCCGCCTGGTCCGCCCCGAGCAGACACAGCGTGGAGCCGTCGGAGCGCTGCAACTCGATCTGCTCGACCCGTGCGGACGTCAGATCCCTCAGGGTGTAGAGGATCTGCGAGGCCATCATGCGACAGGAGCGCTGCCCGACGCCGTCCGCCTTCTTGTCGAGCGGGACCTTCAGTACGTTGCGGTCGTCGGGCGCCAGCGAAGTGACCCCCTTCTTCAACGCCGTACCGGGAGGGAACCGGGATGCGACCACGGGCCGCAGCCAACTGGTCGGCCCCGCGAGGAGGCTGCGGACGGACTGTGTCACGGTGTCCATCCCCGTGACGGGATCCGTCCGGCTACGGAGATAGACAGGGTCGGCGACCAGGGTCGACTGCGCCTCGGGCCGCCCCGTCGCAAAGTAGTACTTGTTGACGGAGCGGTAGAGACGCTTGAAGTCCGACTGGCCGAGCAGAAGACCGTCCGGCACAAGGTCGATCCGCCACTCCTTGCCGTCCGGCCCGTTCTCCCTCACCAGGTGCAGGGTCTGGTTGTAGTCGGTGGGCGCGAGCGGCTGATAGGCGCTCTGCTCGTCGACCGTCGCCACCTTCTCACCGGTCAGTGTGTAGGTGACCTCGGTGATGTTGCGGTCGCTGTCGCGGACAGGGCGGTCGTTCCGGTTCGGCGCCGCGGTGAGTACGGTGGTGAACGCGTTCGGCTTCCACGTCTCGGCCGCCTTCTTCGTCAGGTACTGACGGGTCGTCCTGAAGCGCGGGTCATCACTGGTCATGGACTCCAGGAAGCCGTCGACCACCTCGTTGGGGGTGGCGTTGTCACGTGGCGCGACGGCGTACACCTGGACCTGGGAGTCGCCGGGCTGCGAGGCGTCCACAGCCTTGACATCCCCGGTGACGGGCATCGAACCGCACGCGGACAGCAGCACCACACCGCATCCGAGCAGCGCGAACAGCCCCAGTACGCGACCATGGCCGTCCTTGTGACGGTCAGTCCCCACGATTCGTGTCCCCCCGCTCCGGGCCCTGCACCGCACTGTCGAATTCGCTGCCCGACCGGTCCTCGGCGTGGCGCGCGACCACCCGTGCGCCGTTCCCCGGAAGGGCGGCCGGATGCACCGAGGCAGGTGCCGTCCGTGGCGCCGCCGGAGCGCGGGACGGTACGGGCAGTGCGGACCTGTCATTGCTGCCGGGCTGGGTCGGCACAGCCGTCAGCCGGTGCTCGCTCCCCGTCTTCGGCGCGGCCGCGGCCCGCTCGCGGCTCTCCCGGTTGCGACGGGAGTCCTCGGGTTCCAGCGGTATCGGCGATCCGCGCAGCGGCTCGTCCGCCGTGCGCGGCAGCGTGAGGCGGAACTGCGAACCGCCGCCGGGCTCGCCCCATGCCTGCAGCCACCCGCCGTGCAGCCGGGCGTCCTCCACCGCGATGGAGAGTCCGAGACCGGTACCCCCGGTCGTCCGCGCGCGGGCCGGGTCCGCCCGCCAGAAGCGGTTGAACACCCGCGTGGCCTCGCCCGGCTTGAGCCCCACCCCGTAGTCCCGGACGGCCACGGCGACCGCACCTCCGGCCACCCCCATCCGCACCACGACGTCGCGGCCCTCGCCGTGTTCGACGGCGTTGACGACGAGGTTGCGCAGGACGCGCTCGACCCGCCGTGCGTCGGCCTCCGCGATCACCGGCTGCTCGTCGCCGACCACCCGTATCCGGGTGCCCTTGCGCTCGGCCAGCGGCTCGGCCCCGCCGATCACCCGTCGTACGACCTGCCGCAGATCTATCGGCTCCGCCTCCAGCGCCGCGGCCCCCGCGTCGAAGCGGCTGATCTCCAGCAGATCGGAGAGCAGCGACTCGAACCGGTCGAGCTGGTCCCCGAGCAGCTCCGCGGAGCGCGCCGTCACGGGATCGAAGTCGCTGCGGGCCTCATGGATGACATCGGCGGCCATCCGTACGGTCGTCAGCGGGGTCCTCAGCTCGTGGGAGACATCGGAGACGAAGCGCCGCTGCATCCGGGAGAGCTCCTCCAGCTGCTGGATCTTCAGCTGGAGGTTCTGCGCCATCTTGTTGAAGGCCTCACCGAGCCGGGCGATGTCGTCCTCGCCGGTGACCTTCATCCGCTCCTGGAGCCTGCCTGCGGAGAGCCGCTCGGCGATGCCGGCCGCCATCCGCACGGGCGTGACGACCTGCCTCACCACGAACCAGGCGATGGCCCCGAGCAGTACGACCACGAAGAGTCCCGCGGTCGCCAGTGTGCCCTTGATCAGCGTCAGCGACTTCTCCTCCTGCGTCAGCGGGAAGAGGTAGTAGAGCTGGTACGGATTGTGGTCGTTGTCGTAGAGCCGCTTGCCCACGACGAGTCCGGGCTGCGGTTGCTGCCCGTTCGCGTACTGGATCTCGGAGTACGTCTGGAACGCCCCGGGTTCCTTGTTCACTGCGTCCCGCAGGCGCTGCGGAATACTCACCGCCTCCACGCTGCCCGAGCCGCGTGGGGCACGGGTTCCCTCGTCGGCGCTGAGCGCCACCACGTTGAAGGCGTTCTTGCCGCCGCTGGCAAGCTGGTCGACGAGCTCGGTCCGCCAGGAGTTGTTGGCAGTGGCGCCGTCCGCCGGGTCGCCGCCCTGCCCACCGGGGGTGAGGGGGGCGTTCGCCTTTTCCTGGGCTGCGGCGAAACCGCCGGCCGCCTGTGTCTGGGCAGCCTTGCCCTTGGCGTCGAGCAGGCCGTTGCGCACCTGCCCGATCACGACCAGCCCGAGAAGCAGCACCACACCGAGCGACATGAGCAGCGTGCCCGCGACGACCCGCAACTGGATGTTGCGCCGCCAGAGCCGTACGGCGGGCAGCAGCGGACGCCGCACCCAACGCATCAGCAATCGCGGCACGGGTCCGCCGGGCGCCCGGTCGTGGAACAACCGGCCGCCCTGCAGAAGGCGCCCTATCCGGAACGCCTTGTGTCCTGGACCGGCAGCCCGCTCCGCACGGGCTCCCGGCTCCCCGGGCTGCGGAGCAGCGCTACTCGGGGGCATCTCAGCTCGGTCCGGCCTTGTAACCGACCCCTCGGACGGTCACCACGATCTCCGGCCGCTCCGGGTCCTTCTCGACCTTGGAACGCAGCCGCTGGACATGCACATTCACCAGTCGGGTGTCGGCGGCATGGCGGTATCCCCACACCTGCTCGAGCAGCACCTCACGAGTGAAGACCTGCCACGGTTTACGGGCGAGCGCGACCAGCAGGTCGAACTCCAGCGGGGTGAGGGCGATCGACTGTCCCTCCCGCTTCACCGAGTGACCGGCCACATCGATGACCAGGTCCCCGATGGCCAGCTGCTCCGGCGCCGGTTCCTCGGACCTCCGCAGACGTGCCCTGATCCGGGCAACCAACTCCTTAGGTTTGAACGGCTTGACGATGTAGTCGTCGGCCCCGGACTCCAGGCCCACCACCACGTCAACCGTGTCGCTCTTGGCAGTGAGCATGACGATCGGCACACCCGACTCGGCCCTGATCAACCTGCAGACCTCGATGCCGTCCCTACCGGGCAGCATGAGATCCAGCAGGACCAGGTCCGGCTTGGCCTCACGAAATGCGGCAAGTGCCTTGTCGCCGTCCGCTACGAACGACGGCTCGAACCCTTCACCACGCAGCACAATCCCGAGCATCTCGGCCAGTGCGGTGTCGTCGTCGACGACAAGGACGCGTCCCTTCATAATCGACATCATCCCATTAGCTAATCGTTACCTGCGATGATCTGGCACACAGCTCTGCCAGTCCGACCCCCGTGACCGGGGAAACCGCGCCCTCCTCCGTGATGATTGCCGTGACCAGCTCCGGCGGCGTGATATCGAACGCGGGGTTGTACGCGGGGGTTCCCACCGGTGCCACGAGCAGTCCGCCGACTTCCCCGCCCGCCACCCCGGCCTGCGGCGATGTGAGTTCCGTCACCTCGCTCCCCGGCCGCTGCTCGACGATGATCGATGCTCCGTCCGGGGTGTCCAGATCCACGGTCGTGGTCGGCGCGACCACGATGAACGGTACGTGGTGGTACTTCGCCAGCACCGCCAGCGGATAGCTCCCCACCTTGTTCGCCACCGACCCGTCCGCGGCAATGCGGTCCGCTCCGATGAGCACGGCATCCACCTCCCCCGCAGCGAACAGCGAACCTGCAGCGTTGTCCGTGAGCAGGCTGTACGGCATTCCGTTGCGCGCCGCCTCGTACGCCGTCAGCCGGGCACCCTGCAGCAGCGGACGCGTCTCGTCCACCCACAGCCGCCGCAGCCGCCCCTCCCGGTGCGCCCCGAGCGCCACCGCGAAGGCAGTGCCCTCACCGCCGGAGACGAGCGCCCCCGAATTGCAGTGCGTCAGCAAGCGATGCCCTCCACCGGCGGGCAGCAGCTCGTCCAACAGGGCAAGGCCGTACCGCGCCATGCGGCCGCTGGCCTCGGCGTCCTCCCGGTGCAGCGCCCTGGCCTCGGCCAGCGCCACCGCCGCGGCCGGCTCCGGATCCGCCCCTCGCCCGACGGCCTCGCGATACGCCTCGCCGACCCGCCGTGCCCCGTAGCCGAGATTCACCGCGGTGGGCCGCGCCCGCTCCAGCAGCTCCGCGGCCGCCGCCACGTCGTCCCCCCGCACGGCCGCGAGAGCCACCCCGTAGGCCCCCGCGATACCCAGCAACGGGGCGCCCCGCACCGCCAGCGTCCGGATCGCCCGCACCAGGGCAGGCACATCGGTGCACACCAGCTCGGCTTCCTCCGCCGGCAGTCGCGTCTGGTCGAGAAGCACCAGTGCGGGACCTTCCGGCGGCTCGGCCCAGCGAAGTACGGGAAGCGCGGGAGGCTCGATGCCCACCGGCGATTGCGCGTCCTGATCAGCCATCCGTCCAGTCTGCCCGGTGAGCCGCCCACAAATGAAGGCACGAAGGAGATAGAGCGCCCGGCCCATACCTGAGCATCGCGTGGCACGATGGCTGCCAACCTGCCGCCCCGATGAGCGGTCAGGACCGTGAAGGAGCGAGAATGAACGACACTCCGGGCTGGGCCTCGCCCGGATCTGCCCCCTCCGAGGATCAGGGAGCCGGTGTCCCCCGGCCCTCCGAACCCGTCGACGGCAGCGGCCCGGCAGGGAACTGGTCTCCCACGCAGCCGCCCGCAGGGCAGTGGTCCCCACCGAGCGCTCCCGGCGCCGGACCTGGCGTACCGCCTCCTGCCGCAGGCTGGGGCGGACCCCAGGGACCCGGCTGGGGGCAGCCGCCCTTTGCGGCCAAGCCCGGTGTCATCCCGCTGCGGCCTCTCGGCGTCGGCGAGATCCTCGACGGCGCGGTCTCCACGATGCGCGCCCATTGGCGCACGGTCCTCGGCATCACACTCACTGTGTCCGTGATCGCCCAGATCGCGATCATCCTCATCGAACGATTCCTGTTGCCGGAACCCGCACAGGTCGACCCGAACGCCACCGGCGCGGAAGCTCTGCGGCAGGCCGCCGACTCGGCACAGTCGACTCTGTTCAACAGCGTGCCGTCCCTGCTCATCACCATGATCGCCACGCTGATCACGACATCTGTGCTGACCGTGGTGATCAGCCGCTCGGTGCTGGGCCGCTCCGTGACGCTCTCCGACGCCTGGGCCGAGGCCCGGCCCCGGCTTCCTCAGCTGCTGGGGCTGACCCTGCTGCTGGCCCTGATCAGCTCCGCCATCATGGCAGCGGGTCTGCTGCCGGGCATGCTCACGGGCTCCGCAGCGGGCGCCGGGCTCGTCCTCATCGGATTCATGGCCGCGCTCGTCGTCGTCATCTGGCTCATGGTCCGCTTCTGCCTCGCCTCGCCGGCCCTGATGTTGGAGCGGCAGTCGATCATCACCTCCATGCGCCGTTCCGCGAAGCTCGTCAGGGGCGCCTGGTGGCGGACCTTCGGCATCCTGGCGCTGACCTGGCTGCTGACGCTCATCGTGACCGTGATCATCGCCATCCCCTTCGGTGTCATCGCGATGGCCGTGGACGGTGAGGGAATCGGCTCCATCCTCACGGACACCTCCACGCAGTTCGGCTGGCCCTTCCTGATCGTCTCCGGCATCGGCGAGGTGATCATCTCGACGATCACGTACCCGCTCTCCGCCGGCGTGATGGCACTGCTCTACATCGATCAGCGCATCCGCCGCGAGGCACTCGACCTCGAGCTCGCCCGGGCAGCGGGCCTGCCCGGATACGACACCAGGAGCTGATGCCGTGCCGGGGGTGGGGGGCACCACAGCAGTACGGCTACTGATCCACGCGAGCAGCGACATCCCCGTGGACACTCCACGTGTCCCGGCCCGCGAGGCAGCTAAGCACGAACTGTCCAAACCGATGTACCACGAGAACGATCCCAACCTCCTCCAACGAGGTCTCGACCGTCTCTGGGACTGGATCGGCGACCTCCTGGACAGGGCCTCCGGCGCCGCACCGGGCGGCCCGGTCGGCCTTGTCGTGCTCGTACTGATCGCCATAGGCCTGGTCGCCGCAGTCTGGTGGCGGCTGGGCACTCCACGCCGCACCGTGCGTTCCGTGGACGCCCTCTTCGACGACAGCCCCCGCAGCGCGGCCGAGCACCGGAAGGCCGCCGAGGCCCACGCCGCCGCCCAGCGCTGGAACGAGGCGGTCCAGGAACGGATGCGCGCCATCGTCCGCTCCCTGGAAGAGCGCGCCCTGCTCGACCCCCGCCCCGGGCGCACCGCCGACGAGGCCGCCGCCGAAGCGGGCCGCCCACTGCCCGCACACGCGACGCGACTCCACTCGGCCGCCAGAGAATTCGACGATGTCACATACGGCGGCCGCACCGCCGACCAGCAGGCATACCTGGTCGTGCGGACTCTGGACCTCGATCTCGAAGCCGCCAAGCCTCTCCTGACAACCGCGGCCCGGGGAGCAGCCGAATGACCGAGGTCACCGCCGCCTCCACCTCGGGAGCCCTCACCCCTCACCAGGTCTGGGTCCGCATCCGCGGTCTGCTCCTCGCCCTTCTCGTACTCGTAGCCGCCGGAACCGCCCTGGCAACCGTCCGCTCCGGTGACCAGCACGGCCGCCTCGACCCTCGCTCCGCCGACCGCTATGGCAGCCGGGCCGTCGCCGAACTCCTCAAGGAACGCGGCGTCTCCGTCCACGTGGTCACCACGATCGACGACGCCACCGCCGAAGCCGGCCCCGACACCACGTTGCTGGTCGCCTCCCCCAATCTGCTGACACCGCTCCAGCAGAAGGAACTCCGTGCCGCGACCGACAACTCGGCCGGTCGCACCATCCTGCTCGCAGCGGGCCCGCCCTCCGTAGGCACGCTGGTCCCCGGCGTCAGGGCACAGTCCGCCGGACCTGTAGCCCCCCGCGCCCCCGACTGCTCCCTGCCCGCCGCCCGCAGCGCCGGCAACGTCGAAACGGGAGGCTTCCGATATGCCTCCGACAGCCTCGACACCATCGGCTGCTTTCCGAGCGACGGCCTTCCCACCGTGCTCCTGGTCGAACAGGGCGCGGGTGACACCGTGCTCCTCGGTTCCCCCGACCTGCTCCACAACGACAGGCTCGCCAATCAGGGCAACGCCTCCCTGGCCCTGCAACTTCTCGGTTCCCGTCCTCATCTGGTCTGGTACCTTCCCTCACTCGCTGACTCATCCACTACCGCCGAGAACGGGGGCGCCGGAGGCGAGGGCACCACTGACGACCGCAGCTTCGCCGACTTGATCCCCCGGGGCTGGCTGTGGGGCACCTTGCAACTCGCACTGGCCGCTGTACTCGCCGCCATCTGGCGTGCCCGCCGTCTGGGCCCCCTGGTGACCGAGCGACTGCCCGTAGCCATCCGCGCCTCTGAATCCACCGAGGGCCGGGCCCGCCTCTACCGCAAGGCGAACGCCCGCGACCGGGCCGCCGAGTCACTGCGCTCCGCCACCCGCACCCGCATCGCCCCGCTCATCGGCGTCCCCCCACTCGACGCCCACTCCCCCTCAACGCTTGTCCCTGCCGTTTCCGCCCGCCTAAGCGGCACCGACGTCAGCCTCCAGACATTGCTCTTCGGACCCGCCCCGTCCGACGATGCCGCTCTCGTCCAACTGGCAGACCAACTCGACACCCTCGAAAGAGAGGTACGCACGTCATGAGCGCCCCGTCCCCAGTGCCCGCCGAGACCACCGAGTCCTTCGGGAACGGCGACACAGCCCGCGCATCTCTGGAAGCGCTGCGCTCAGAGATCGCCAAAGCCGTGGTCGGCCAGGACCCGGCCGTCACCGGCCTCGTCGTCGCGCTGCTCTGCCGAGGTCACGTCCTTCTCGAAGGCGTCCCCGGAGTGGCCAAGACCCTCTTGGTCCGGGCTCTCGCCGCCTCACTCGAACTCGACACCAAGCGCGTCCAGTTCACCCCCGATCTGATGCCCAGTGACGTCACCGGCTCACTGGTCTACGACGCCCGCACAGCCGAGTTCTCCTTCCAGCCCGGCCCCGTCTTCACCAATCTGCTTCTCGCCGACGAGATCAACCGGACCCCTCCCAAGACGCAGTCCTCCCTCCTCGAAGCCATGGAAGAGCGCCAGGTCACTGTCGACGGAACACCTCGGCAGCTGCCCGACCCCTTCCTCGTAGCGGCCACGCAGAACCCCGTCGAATACGAGGGCACCTACCCGCTCCCCGAGGCCCAGCTGGACCGGTTCCTTCTCAAGCTGACCGTGCCTCTGCCCTCGCGGGAGGAGGAGATCAACGTCCTCACCCGCCATTCCGACGGCTTCAATCCGCGTGACCTCAAGTCCGCTGGCATACGCCCCGTCGCCGGCCCCGCCGATCTGGAGGCCGCCCGCAACGCGGTCGCCCGGACCAAGGTCTCCCCCGAGATCGCCGGCTATGTCGTCGATATCTGTCGTGCCACGCGTGAATCCCCCTCGCTCTCCCTCGGAGTCTCTCCCCGAGGTGCCACCGCCCTGTTGTCGACCGCCCGCGCCTGGGCCTGGCTCACCGGCCGTGACTACGTCATTCCGGATGACGTGAAAGCACTGGCACTCCCCACACTTCGCCATCGCATCCAACTGCGGCCCGAGGCGGAGATGGAGGGTGTCACCCCCGACTCCGTCATCTCAGCCGTCCTCGCCAACGTCTCCGTACCCCGATGAGGCGATGACCGTGGCCCTCACCGGACGCACCGCCTTGTTGGCCGCCCTGGGGTCACTCCCTGTAGGCATCCTGGCCCCGAGCTGGACCGGAATGCTGGCAGTCAACGCACCGCTCTCTTTGGCAATTCTCTGCGACTACGCCCTGGCTGCACCAGTGCGAACGCTTCGGTTCACCCGATCCGGTGACACAAGCGTTCGACTTGGTGAAACCGCCGAAGTGCAACTCACCGTAACCAATCCTTCCCGTCGAAAGCTGCGGGCACACCTTCGCGACGCCTGGCCTCCCAGCAGCTGGCCCACCGGCACGGAGCAGACTTCCTCGCGACACACACTGGCGGTCCCGGCAGGCGAACGCCGTCGGCTGACCACCGTCCTGAGGCCGACACGGCGGGGTGACCGCCGGGCGGAACGCATCACCGTCCGCTCGTTCGGACCTCTGGGGCTTGCCGCCCGACAGGGGAATCACCAGGTCCCGTGGACGGTACGGGTCCTGCCTCCCTTCACCAGCCGGAAGCATCTGCCGTCCCGTCTCGCCAGACTCCGCGAGCTCGACGGCCGCACCAGTGTTCTCACCCGTGGCGAGGGCACGGAATTCGACAGCCTGCGTGCGTACGTGCCCGGCGACGACACCCGCTCCATCGACTGGCGGGCCACTGCACGTCAGTCCGCGGTCGCAGTGCGCACGTGGCGCCCCGAACGGGACCGTCACATCCTCGTCGTCCTGGACACCGGCCGTACCTCGGCGGGGCGTGTCGGTGACGTGCCCCGGCTCGACGCGTCTCTGGACGCGGCCTTGCTGCTCACGGCGCTTGCGTCGCGTGCGGGCGACCGCGTGGATCTACTCGCCTACGACCGCCGCATCCGCGCACAGGTGCAGGGCCGGTCCGCTGGAGAAGTCTTGTCGGCCATGGTGAACGCCCTGGCGCCGATCGAGCCGGCACTCGTGGAAACGGATAGCCGAGGTCTTGTCTCTGCCGTACTCGCAGGGGCTCCGCGTCGCTCCCTGATCGTGCTTCTCACCGGTCTGGATGCGGCTCCCGTAGAAGAAGGTCTACTCCCTGTACTCCGCCGTCTGACCCAGCGCCATACCGTGCTGGTGGCTTCAGTGGCGGACCCGCACGTCGAGCAGATGGCGAATGCAAGAGGCACAGTGGACGCGATCTACGAAGCCGCAGCGGGCGCACAGGCCCAAGCAAGGCGACTCCGCACCGCAGAGCAGCTTCAGCGTCACGGCGCGGTGGTTGTCGATGCCACGCCGGACAACCTCGCCCCGGCTCTTGCCGATGCTTACCTCGCCCTAAAGGCGGCGGGGCGGCTCTGACTCACCCCACCGCCACTAATACTCCAGTCTGGTTTCGCGATGCTGGTAGACCCGGCTGGGAACGCGTACGGCCACCGCGTGATCATCGGGGGTTGTGTGGACTCCTGAAGATCGTGCGGTGGCCGCAGGCCATAGCGTAGACCCTGCCCGCTGGCGGGCGATGTTCGACCAGGCCATGGCCCGGATCGCGGGACGATTCGGCCGAGTTGAGCCGCGGACAGCCGCCCGTGCCTATCTGCTCGGGCTGCTGTCGAACGTCGAGCGCAAGAACTGCTGGCAGCTGGCTGAGCAGGCCGGTCACGCCCGACCTGGTCC
>NZ_JBEXPH010000105.1:0-29511 GCF_040611955.1 Streptomyces sp. NPDC006510
GAGCTGGCCGGGCGGGTGGATGCGGCGGGTGGTGAGCCCGTCGACGCGGCCGCGGAGGCGCCGCGCCTGCGGCCCCCGGCCGGGTGGCCCTGACCGGGAGGGCGTGGCCGGGGCCGGTCCGTACCGCCGAGGGGCGGGATGTGGCCGGGCACGCACCGGACCCGCGTCATATTCGCCGCCCATCGCCCCGAGCGGTGAACAGGGCGGCCCGCAGCCATTACGATCGCGCGTCATGAGCACTTCTGACCAGGACCAGGCCACGGACGCCCCGATACCCGTCCCCGAGGCCGAACCGGAGGTCGAGCCCGGGGCCGTCGCGGAGACGGATCCCGGGGCGGCCGACGAGACCGGGGACCGGAAGCTGACACCGCGCCAGGCGAGACGGCTGCGGATGGTCCTCTCCGCGGTCGGCATGGCCGCGATGGCGGTGGTCCTCGCGCTGCGGATCGCCAGCCGGTCGTCCGTCCTGGTGGTCGGGGTGTACGGGCTCGCGCTGATCCTGTGCGGGATTGTGATCGAGCTCAGCCGGAACGGCCGTACCCGGCTCGGCAGTTGGCTGCTGGCGTTCGGTCTGGTCGCGGCGATCGGATCGGACTGGCTGCTGATTCCCTGACGTACGGTCAGCGCACCGAGATCCGTACGGTCCCGCCGCGCGGATCGGCCAGGTCGAGCCAGTCGCCGCGCAGATGGAACGGTCGGCCCGGCACGGCGGGCAGCAGCAGCCGCTGCCGGTGGAGCTCCCGGCCGTCCTGTCGGACGACGAGCAGCGGCGAGGAGAGTCTCCGGTCGGTGCGCAGGGTGAAGCGGCCCCGGAGCGGGAGGTCGCCGCCGGGGCCGATGAGGTTCGGCGCGATCCACCGCAGTGGGGAGTCGACCGCGATGGACGGCCGTCCGGTGGGCCAGTCGGCCGTTGTCAGATGACGCAGTACGGGCGCGGCGACGGCCCGTCCCTCGGCGAGGGCAACGCCCGCGCTCTCCACGCCGTGCAGCAGATTGCCGACGGCGAAGATGCCGGGCCCGGTCGTGCGGTGGGCGGCGTCGTACCCGGGGCCGCGGGTGCCGGGGTCGAGGGTGATCCCGCCGAGCCGGGCCAGTTCGTGGTCGGGGATCCAGTCGCCGGTGAAGACGACGGTGTCGCAGCGCAGGGTCGCGGTCCGGCCGTCGTGGTGGCGCACCGAGACCCCGGTGAGCCGTTTCCGGCCGGTCAGGGCGGTGACGGTGGTGTGGGCGAGGACCGGGGTGCGGTCGCCGGTCCGGGTCAGCGAGGCGAGCCGGGAAGGCGGCTGGTCGGTGACCATGGCGACGACGTCCAGGCCCGCGACGCGCAGGGTGTCGGCCGCGGCACGGCTGACGGGTTCGTCACCGATGACGACCGCGCGGCTGCCGATCCGCTGCCGGTGCAGGTGGACGGCCTGCTGGAGTTCGCCGGTGGTGTAGACGCCGGGTGGGCGGCTGCCCGGGACGAGGCGGGCGCTGCGGGGGCGTTCGCGGGCGCCGGTGGCGAGGACGACCGCGCGGGCGGTGATCCGTTCGAGGCCGGTGGGCGCGGTGGTGTCCACGGTCAGCGGTCCGGCCCAGCCGGTGACGGTGACACCGGTACGCACGGTGGCTCCGGCGCGTACGGCGGCGGCCACGCAGCTCCGGGCGTACGCCGGTCCGGTCGCCCCTCCCCTGCCGAAGGCGCGGCCGCCGAATCCGCCGTGGTGGCAGTGGCGGGGGATGCCGCCCGCGGTCTGTTCGCGTTCCAGGATCTCGACCCGGCCCGCGCCGGACGCGGCGAGTTCGGCCCCGGCGCCGAGGCCGGCCGGGCCGCCCCCGACGATCAGCACGTCGACGGTCCGCTCGCGCCGGGTCATGACCGGGCCTCCTCGAAGAGTGCGCGGACCGCGGCCCCGCAGTAGAACCCCTGGCAGCGGCCGTTGCCCGCTCTCGTTCTGCGCCGCAGGCCGTCCGGGGAGTGCGGTGGCACCGGGCCGGCCAGGGCGTCCCTGATCTCGCCCGCGGAGACCCGTTCGCAGTGGCAGACCAACGTGCCGTACGCCGGGTCCGCCGCGACGCGTTCGGCGTCCTGGTACGGGCGCGGGAAGGCCTCGCCGAGGTTGGGCATGGTGACGGGCGGCAGTTCGGACGGCGTGCCGAGATCGAGGCCCGAGTCGCCGAGCAGTTCCGTGACATGCGCGGCGATGGCCATGGAGGCGGTGAGTCCGGTGGAGCGGATGCCGCCGACGGTGATGTACCGACGGTCCGGCCGGGACCGGATGCGGTAGTCCTCCTGGCCGGTCGCGGCACGCAGTCCGGCGTAGACGGCGGTGACTTCCTCGTCGAGCAGTCCGGGCAGGATGCGGCGGCCCTTCTCGCGCAGCAGGGCGATCGCGTCGGCGGTCGATCCGGTGGCGGTCTTGTCGTCGAGGTCCTCGGCGGTGGGGCCGAGCAGCACATTGCCGAAGACGGTCGGTGCGACCAGGACGCCCTTCCCGGCTGCGGTGGGCACCGGCAGCAGGATGTGGCCGACGAGATCGCGGGCGAGCTTGTCGAAGACGATGAGCTGGCCGCGTCGCGGGGTGACGGTGAAGTCGTCGTGGCCGAGTTCCCGGTCGAGTTCGTCGGCGTACAGTCCGGCGGCGTTGATCAGATGGCGGGTGCGCAGCGGTCCCCGGGTGGTCGTGAGGGTGTGGACCTCGTCGCCGCTGTCGACGTGCCGCACCCGGCAGTTGAGGTGCAGATGGACTCCGGCGCGCACCGCCTGGGTGGCGTAGGCGAGCGGGGTCGTCCAGGGGCAGATGATGCTCTCGTCGGGGATTTCGAGTGCGCCGAGGGCGCCGGGTCCCAGCTGGGGTTCGCGGGCGCGCAGTTCGCCGGCGTCCAGGAGGCGTGCCGCGTGGTAGTCGTTGCGCTCCGCCTTGGCCAACAGGGCGGGAAGTGCGGCCAGTTGTTCTTCGTCCCAGGCGACGAGCAGGGCTCCGACGCGTTCTACGGGGATGCCGGCCTCGGCCGCGTACGCGCGGAGTCTGTGCTGCCCTTCGCGTACGAGCCGGGCTTCCAGGGAGCCGGGTACGGCGTCGAAACCGGTGTGCAGGATGGCGGTGTTGGCCTTCGACGTGCCGTTGCCGATGTCGTCGGAGGCGTCGAGAAGTGCGGTGCGCAGCCGGTAGCGGGCCAGTTCGCGGGCGATGGCGGCGCCGACGACGCCCGCGCCGACGACGGTCACGTCGTAGAGCGGGATGCCGGGCCCGCCGGCCGGCCCGGTCCCGGGCAGTTCGTCGGCGGTCAGTTCTCCGGCCGCTGTGACCGTGGGGCTCATCGCGTGGCTCCCGTACGTCTCAGGCATGGTCCAGCAGACTCTGCACGGCGGTCCGGAACCGGGCGAGCCGTTCGACCGCCTCGTCGGCGCCGATCCTGGGTTCGTACACGGCGGCGGGCTTCCAGTCGGGTACGGCCTGCCGGAGCGGGAGCCGCGGGTCGAGGCCGAGCCGGGCGACCGCTCCGACGCCGAGTGCGGTGACATCAGGCAGGGCGGACACCTCGACGGGCCGTTGCAGCAGGTCGGCCTGGGTCTGCATGAGCAGTGCGGAGCGAGTCAGGCCGCCGTCGACACGGAGCGAGGTCAGTGGCGAGCCGAGGTCGGTCGCGACCGCCTCGGTGAGCTCGACGACCTGCGCGGCGATGCCTTCGCAGAGCGCGCGCACCAGATGGCCCGCGGTGGTACCGAGGCCGAGGCCGGTCACCGATCCGCGCAGATCACCGCGCCACCAGGGGGCGGCGAGTCCGGCGAGCGCCGGTACGAAGGTGACGCCGCCGGGGTCGGGGACGGCCGTGCCGACCGGGTCGAGGTCGGCCGCGCCGGAGATCACTCCGAGACCGGTGAGCCAGTCGACGGCGGACGCGGCGGTGTAGACCTGCCCGTCGAGGCAGTAGCTCGTACGGCCGCCGAGCCGCCAGGCGACGCAGCTCACCAGTCCGCTGGAGCCGCGGCGCGGGACGGACCCGGTCTGGGCGAGCAGGAAGGCACCCGTTCCGTAGGTGCATTTGGCGTTGCCGGGGTCCAGGGCGTTCTGGGCGAGCAGTGCGGCCTGCTGGTCGACGAGCAGCCCGGTCAGCGGGAGTTCACCGCCGAAGGCGGTCGTCGTGCCGACCGTGCTGTCGCAGTCGACGACCTCGGGCAGCCGTTCGTCGCCGAGGCCGAAGACGTCCAGGGCCTCGGGAGACCAGCCGACCCGGTCGAGGTCGAGCAGCTGGGTGCGTCCCGCCGTCGCCGCGTCCGTGACGAACGCCCCGGTCAGCTGGTGGACGAGCCAGGAGTCGCTGGTGGTGACGACGCCTTCGCGGGTCAGCTCCCGGCGGATCCAGGCCATCTTCGGCGCGGCGAAGTACGGATCGAGGGGCAGCCCGGTGAGGCGTGTCAACTCCTCGCCGTGCGAAGCGAGTTCGGTACAGATCGAGGCGGCACGCCGGTCCTGCCAGACGATCGCCTCGGTGAGCGGCCGCCCGGTGTCCGGGTCCCAGGCAAGCACCGTCTCACCCTGGTTGGCCAGACCGACCGCGGCAACCGGTTCAGCAGCTTCCTGCAACGCCCGGCGGCCCGCTTCGACGACCGAGCCGAGCAGTTCGGCCGGATCCGCCTCGACCACTCCCCCGGCGCCGTGCCGGGGTCGCACCGGAACCGAAGCGGAACCGATCACACCACGCTCGGGGCAGATCACCAGAGCCTTCGTCCCCGACGTGCCCTGGTCCACGGCGAGTACCGGGCCTGTCATCGACTCTCCAGCTGTGCGGAAGCTCTGCGGCTTGAACGGAACCGTGATCACTGAACTCGCCGCCCAGAGTGGTGCAGACCACCGCGTACGTCAAGGGCCGTCCGGGACGCGAGCGGAACAACCGGTACATTTTTCAACGTCCTGGGGAATCAACAGACTTGAGTAAGATCCGCGAATCGGCCCGGAGTTCGGAGTGACTGGCCTTACACTCACCGCCGAGCAACAACCGGAGGCTTTCGAGCAGTTCGTTTTTCAACAGCTGCTTCACCCCCCACGTCCTTGAGGATTGATGAGACCGACACCCTGCCCCGAGCCCCGATTCACCGGTTCCCCTGCCTTCCGCATCTGCACGGGATCCATGCCACCGCCGGGTTGCGTGACGTGCTGAGGAAATCACCCGACCGTCGCGCGCCGGCCTGTCGTACGGGGGCAGGGCGAGTCCATGGCCAACAGTGATTTCCGGCCGGTCTACCACCCGGCCGGCCATGACAACGATCTGCGGGTCGCATTACAGGATCTGCGCACCGGACGCTGGATGTCCATGCGGAGTCTGCTGGAGAGCACGCCGGACTGGACCCTGTGGACCCAGCGCACCCAGGTGCTCGGCGCGGTGGCCGCCGGTTCGGACGCGGTGCAGGCCTGGCTGGCCGAGGACCCCCGGAGTGTCGCCGCCGCGGTGATGCAGGCGCGGGTCGTCGTCGAACGGGCCGTACGCGCCCACCGCGAGGGCCATCACCGGGCTCAGGAATTGTGGCAGGAGGCCTGGCAGGCCTGCCGGACGGCCGCGAACGCCTCGCCCGCGGACCCGGTGCCATGGGTGTGCCTGCTGGCCCTGTCCCAGCTGGACGAACGGCAGCAGCTGGAGGAGCACCGGCTGCATCCACCGGGGCCGATGCTCTTCCCCGGCCCGTGGGGGCTGCTGGCCGAGGCCGACAAGCGCGATCCGTGCAACCGCGAGGCCTATCACCGGATGCTCCAGTTCGTATACGCGCGAAAGGCCGGCGGCTCCCTCTCGGAGGCGGTCAACTTCGTCCAGTGGGCGGCCTCTTCGGCACCCGACGGCTCCGCTCTGCACGTACTGCCCCTGTATGTGCGGGTCGAGCGCTACCGCCGCGAGCAGGGCCACGAGAAGGCCCTGGACCTGCACTGGGTCACCGAGGACGCGGAACGGGACGCGGCCCGTGCGCTGGAGCTCTGGTTCCGTCGCACGACACCGATCTCCCACTCCCTGCTCGACCTCAACCATCTGGCCCACGCCCTGTGGGGAGCCCTCCAATTCACCGAGGCCGCAGCGGTGTTCCAGGAACTCGGCCCCTATTTCACCTCGGTTCCCTGGGTGTACCGCACACGTGGCCGCAAGGGCCCGGGAGACGCGGAGGATGTCTTCCTGCGTGCCCGCAGCCGCTGCCTCGCGGTGTCCCGCGCCCCCGGACGGGGGCCGCACCGCTGAGCGAAGGCGCCGCGATGCCGTGCCTCCTCCCCGTCCCGAACCGATCCTGTCCGTCCCTTTCCATTCCGCTCATGGAGGTTTTCCCGATGTCCATATCCACCCCGACCCAGTCGGGTGCGGGCGCAACACCGCCGAAGGACGAGGAGGAGCGGCTGCGCGAACTCGGCTACCAGCCGGTGCTCGCCCGCCGCATGGGAGGCTTCGGCAACTTCGCCATCAGCTTCTCCGTCATCTCGATCCTGTCCGGCTGCATGACCCTGTACGGCTTCGGCATGTCGACCGGCGGTCCGGCGGTGATGCTCTGGGGCTGGGCCGGCGTCGGTCTCTTCGTGCTCTGCGTCGGCATGGCGCTCGCCGAGGTCACCAGCGCCTACCCGACCTCGGGAGCGCTGTACTACATGGCCGACCGGCTCGGCGGCCGCAAGTGGGGCTGGTACACCGGCTGGCTGAATCTGCTGGGTCTGCTGGGCGCGATCGCGGGCATCGACTACGGTGCGGCGCTGTTCACCGGTGCGCTGATGAACCTGCAGTGGGGATTCACGCCCACACCGGGCAAGACGATGATCATCTTCGTCTGCATTCTGCTGCTGCACGCCGTGCTGAACCTCTTCGGTGTCCGCCTCGTCAGCGTACTCAACTCCATCAGTGTGTGGTGGCATCTCGCCGGTGTCGCGGTGATCGTCACCGTGCTCGCGGTCGTGCCCTCGCACCACCAGTCGCCGTCGTTCGTCTTCACCGAGTTCGTCAATGACACGGGCTGGCACAACCCGCTGTACGTGGCGGCGATCGGCCTGCTCCTCGCGCAGTACACCTTCTGCGGCTACGACGCCTCGGCCCACCTGTCGGAGGAGACGTCGAACGCATCCGTGACGGCCGCCAAGGGCATCGTCCGCGCGATCTGGGTCTCCTGGATCGCCGGTTTCGTGCTGCTCGCCGGGCTGACCTTCGCCATCCAGGACTACGCGGGCACCCAGAACAGTGCCACCGGCGTGCCACCGGCGCAGATCCTGATCGACTCACTGGGCACCTCCGGGGCCACCGCCATGCTGCTGATCGTGATCGCGGCCCAGCTGTTCTGCGGCAACGCCGAGGTCGCCGCCGCGAGCCGGATGGTGTTCGCGTTCAGCCGTGACAACGCCCTGCCGGGCTCGGCGCTGTGGCACAAGGTGAGCGCGCGCACCCAGACGCCCGTGAACGCGGTGTGGCTGTCGGTCGTCGTCGCCGGAGTGCTCGCGCTGCCTTCGCTGTACTCCGCCACCGCGTACGGTGCGGTGACCGCGATCAACGTCATCGGCATCACGCCCGCCTACGCGATCCCGATCTTCCTGAAGCTGCGCTCCGGCAGCCGGTTCGAACGCGGGCCCTGGCACCTGGGCCGCTGGAGCAAGCCGATCGGCTGGATCGCCGTGGTATGGGTCGCCATCGTGACCGTTCTGTTCCTGCTCCCGCAGTCCTCCCCGGTGACGGTCGACTCGATGAACTACGCGTCGATCGCGCTGATCGCGGTGCTGGTCCTGGCCACCATCTGGTGGTTCGTCGCCCGGCGTTCGTACAGCACGCCGTCGGCGTACGGGAACGCCCGCGAGCAGGCCGAGATCGAGGAAGGCATCGTCTGAGCCGCCCCTTCTCCCGGCCCTCCCGTTGCCGCCGTGCCAGCAGGCGGCGATCCGGGAGGGCCGAATGCGTGGCGGACCCCGTGGCCCCGTCTACCGCCACCAGAGACAGGCGGCGGCCACGAGCGCCACGGTCGCTCCGCCGGTGAGCACCGGCACATTGCCCAGCCAGGCGGCGAGCGCACCGCCGCCGAGCGCGCCGATCGGCACCGTGCCGATGAGCGCGGCCTGCAGGACCCCGGCGACCCGGCCCTGGAGCTCGGGCGGTGTGACCAGCTGCTGGGTGGTCGTCATGGAGATGGCCCAGACCGTGGCCGCGAGACCGAAGAGGAACTGGTACGCGAGCAGCGCCGGGAAGCCGGGGCCGAGGGAGGCGCCCGGGATCAGGAAGATCGCGAGGGCGGCCACCACGGCGCAGATCCGGGTCGCCCTGGCCAGCCCGATGGTGGCGGCGAACCGGCCCGCCAGCAGCACTCCGAGTACGGTGGCGACGCTGAACGCGGCGTAGACCGTCCCCAACTGCCATGACGGCAGCCCGAGATCACGGGTTGCGTAGAGCACGAAGAGCGCGTCGGCTGCTCCGCTGCCGAGATTGAATCCGGCCCCCGCGAGCACCTGTCGGCGCAGCAGCCGTTCGCCACGTACGACTTCGAGTCCGGCGCGCAGCGCCGCCGTCCGGGACTCCGACCGGAGATCCGCTTGCTCGGCGGGGGTGTTGAGCGTGGCGGGGAGCGCGAGCAGCAGCATTGCCTCGATGCCGTAGGCCACGCAGGCGGCCAGCAGTGCCGTCGAGGCCCCGGTCAGGCCCACCAGCACGCCGCCGAGCGCGGGGCCGCCGATCTGCCCGGTGGTTCGGGCGCCGGTCAGCGCCGAGTTGGCGGGCAGCAGCTGTTCGGGGTGCACGACCCGGGGCAGGGCCGCCTGGAGGGCGACGGCGAGCATGGAGGTCAGCGCGCCGGACACGGTGGCGACCACGTACAGCTGGGGCAGCCCGAGCCGTCCCAGCGCGGCCGCCAGGGGTACGGAGCCGACGACCAGCACCTGGAGAACGGTGAGGAGCACGGTCAGCGCGCGCAGGCGTGCCCGGTCGACCAGCACACCGGCGAACGGACTGAGCAGCGCACCCGGGAGATAGCTCAGCGCCATCAGCGCGGAGGCGCCGAACGGTCCCGCCTCCAGCCGGGTCACGGCGAGCAGCGCGAGAGCCAGGGTGGTGACCTGACGCCCGACGGAGCTGGCGATCTGTTCCCCGCACAGCAGCGCGAAGGGCCGATGGCGCAGCAGGGCAGGGCCGGATCGCCCGCGAGGGCCGGTCCGGGCACAACGGGTACGGGCGGATGAGGCAGGCGGGTCGGGCAGTTGCTCCATCCCGTTCAGATGTCGGTGCAGGGGACGGGCCAGCGGCGGATGCGTGGTGGCAGGGCCACCGCCCAGCCATCGGTCACCCATGCGAGGCGTTCCGCGGCCAGCAACTCCACCGCTTCCCGGCCGATGGCGCTCAGCGCGGTCACGGCGGTGGCGTCCTGGACGGTGCGGAACGTGGCGAGCAGATCGGGGTCGTCGATCGTGAAGCGGGCCGCGGCCGAGGGCTCCCTGCGGTCCATTACGGTGACGAAGTCCGGTCCGCGCCGGTGGTAGAGCTGTCCGTAGGCATGGCGGTCCCGCCAGGTGGTGATCTCGGGCGGTTCGCCGGGCAGCGGGCCGGGGGCCGGCAGATGGCGCAGCAGGACGGCCGTCGCGGACACCTCGTGCGCGGGCCCGGTGAACAGGGGGTCGTCGGTCGCCGGGAGCCAGCGCACGACGAGATCGTGGCTCTGGCACTCGCGCAGGAACCGGACCGCTTCCGCCGCCGGTCGGCCGCCCGCGCCCAGCCGCAGGGGTTGGTCCACCGTCACCAGCCGCCCTCGGATCCGGTGCGGCACCCGCCCGGTGGGCAGGGCGGGGGCGGTACGGGTCGGGGGTGCGGGCAGGGGGCTCATCCGGCGACCTTCTCTCCGCTGCCCGGTGCGCCCGTCGGCCCGCCGGTCGTCCCGTCCGGTCCCTGGGCGCGCTCGACCGACCGGACCGGCACGTGCCAGGTGGGCAGCGACACGTACGACCGCCCGTCGTCGAAGAGAAGCCCCAGCGCGACCGCTTCGCCGAGCCATACGCCGAGTTCCTCGGTGGACGGCGGGCTTCCGTCGGCCGTGAGCAGCCGGTGCAGCGCCGACCGGGTGCGGCCCGCTTCCAGGTGGCGGAGGGCGGCGGCCCGCCAACCGGTCAGCCGATGGGTGCGGCGCGGCCAGCCGTGCCGCCGGTCGTGGACGAGGAGCGCCTCCTCGCCGTCCGTGTCATCGTTCTGTTCCAGGACCAGGGTCGAGGCGGGATGGCCGGTGTACCAGTCACGGGCCGCGGCCTTCAGGCGCGCCTCGGTATCACCGCCGATACCGGCGGGCGGGGTGTCGAAGAGGTAGACCAGATCGGCCAGTTGCTCCTCGGGCAGATCGTAGACATGGCGGTACATCTCGGCGGGCCGCCGCTGGTGGAAGCCCAGCGCGGGGTTGGCGAAGTTGGGGCTGAACCGCTCCAGTTGGATGCGGTGGGCGCCGCCGGGCGGCTGGAGGTGGACGAGCGCCGGCATCTGGTCGATGACGGAGGCGTAGTCCTCGGCGGTCTCTCCCGGGAAGCCGTACAGATAGTTCCAGGAGCAGGTGAGCGAGTGGTTCTCGCACTCGCGGAGGGTACGGATGTTGCGGGCCCCGCTGACCCCCTTGTCCATCAGCTCCAGGGCCTTGTTGTCGAGGCTCTCGATGCCGGGCTGAATGTGAACCGATCCGGCCCGGGCGAGCAGTTCCAGCTGCTCCGCGGTGAGATTGGACTTGACCTCGTAGTGCATGCGCAGATCCCAGTCGCTGTCGGCGGCGAGCGGGAGGAAGTCCTTGAAGTACGCCATGTCGATGATGTTGTCGACGGTGACGATGTCCAGGATGCGGTGGCGCCGGACCAGGCGCTCGACCTCGTCCCAGAGCCGGCCTCCGGCCTTGGCACGGAAGGTCATCGCCGATCCGTTGAGCCCGCAGAAGGTGCAGTGGTGCTTCTCGCCCCACCAGCAGCCGCGGGCCCCCTCCACCACCAGTTTCGGATGGACGTACTCCGCGAGCGGGGAGGCGTCGATGACCTCCTGCCAGAGGTCGTAGTCGGGTGATGGGATGTCGCCGGGCGCGACGGTGCGCCGGGACTCCTCGTTGGCACGCGACTCCTGCCCGTCCCACCAGCAGAGTCCGGGGACATCGGCCGGTGCGGTGCCCGCGTCGATGTGGGCGAGCAGGGCGGGCAGGGCGTACTCCCCCTCGCCGCGCACCACATGGTCGACGAAGCGATGATTGCGGTGCAGGGCATGACCCATCGGGCCGTCGCAGTTGCTGCCGCCGAACACCACGGTCAGTCCGGGGCGGCGTCGTTTGAGCTCCGCCGCGAGCGCCAACGAGGAGATGTTCTGCATGAACGTGGAGGTGAACCCCACGACATCGGGTGCGTCGTCGAGTATCGCGCTCGCGCTCCCGTCGATGAACTCCGCCGCGTGGACCCGCATCGCGGCGGCGGTGGCGATGTCGGTCCCGCGCTGTGCTGCGTACTCCTTGAGCTGCGCCACGCCCCATTCGGGATCGTTGTACAGGACGCCGGAGAACACCCAGTCCCCGAGGCCGTCGAAGATCGATTCGCTGCCGACCGCGACATGATCGCCGGGGCGCAGCGCCCCCTGCGAGCGTTCCAACAGGAATTCCGCCCAGCGCAGGGAGCCGTGGAACTCGCGCACCTCGTCGTCCGGCCGGGTACGGTCCAGGAGCGCGTGCAGCAGTCCCACCTGGAGCGAGGGAAGTTCGATCGGCTGCCACGGCATGGTCACCAGATGTATTCGCACTGCGCCTCCCACGGCACGGGGACGGACGCCGGGTCGCACCCGGCGTCCGCCGTTTTCGTCACTGTCCGGCCGCGGCGCTCCTGCCCCGTGGGGCCGATCGCGTCAGGTGCCGGCTGGACCGGAACACACCGGTTCAGCGCGTCGGACGTTTCTCGATCGTCTGCCGTTCGCGGTTCTTCGCTTCTTCCTCGCGGACCACTACCTTCTTGATCTCCATGTGCCCCTCCCCTCCGCGGTCGGTCTCAAGTCCGTTGACGTTAGGTGCCGTTGCGCGGGAGCCGCAAGAGTGCCCGCTGGGGCCGGTGTGACGTACGGGGCGATCCGCGGCCGTGGACAACCGAGGGCCGGTCGCTATGCTGCGAGCCGAACGCTCACCGGAAGCGTTCAAACGAACAGTGCGCGGCGGTACGGCGAGGGGGCCAGCAGCATGCGGGAGCCGGTTGAACTCAGGCGTCAGCGAATCCTGTCGGTGGTGGAATCGCGCGGTGCCGTCAAGGTCAGCGCGCTCGCGGCCGAGCTGGACGTGTCGGTGGTCACGATCCGGCGGGACGTCGAGGAGCTGGCCCGGGACGGGCGGCTGCGCCGTGGGCACGGGGTGGCCCGTCCCGTGCGGGAGCCGGTGCCGACCGCCGCGGTCCCGGCGGCCCGGGGCGAGGAGCCGGCCGGGGACGCCGGGGCGGTCGCCCTGGTCGTACCGGAGCGGCATACGTACCTGTACGAGACCCTGCACGGTGCCCGGTCCGTCCTGGAGGAGTCCGGGATACGGATCGCCCTGCACATCGCGCCCCCGTCGGCCGGTGCCGAACGCCCGCTGGTGGAGCGGGCGCTGGCGGACGGGGCGCGCGGGCTGCTGATCGCGCCGCGCTGGCGCAGCGCCCGCTCGGAGGAACTGGACTACGGCTGGCTCGCGAACGTGGGGGTGCCGACCGTGCTGATGGAGCGGCGGCCCCGGCCGGGCAGCGCACTGCACGCCCTGGACTCCGTCTGCTCCGATCACTGGTACGGGACGCATCTCGCCGTGGAGCATCTGGTGTCGCTGGGGCATCGCCGTATCGTGCTGGCCGCCCGTGACGACAGTCCGACGGCGCGCAGCATCCGTGCGGCGTTCTCCGAGATCGCGGCGGCCCGCCCGGAGGTGGAGGACTGGTCGGTGGTGCTGAGCTCTCCGCAGGCCGCGCCCGGCCCGGACTCCGCCGCCCCGGCGGAGCCCCGTGGGTCCGCTCCGGCGGCCGACGGCCGTGCCCCTCTCGACCTGGCCGCACTGCTGCGGGAGCGCGGCGCCACGGGGGCCGTGCTGCACGGCGACGTGGATGCGCTGATGCTGGTGCAGCGGCTGGCGGAGAGCGGTGTCGAGGTGCCGCGGGACTGCTCGGTGGTGGCGTACGACGATGTGGTCGCGGCCCTCGGCAGTACGCCGCTGACGGCGGTGGCGCCGCCGAAGGCGGAGATCGGACGGGCCGCCGCCGAGCTGCTGCTCCTCCGGCTGTCCGGTGGAGCGGGCGCGACCGGCCCGGTGCGCCGCACGGAGCTGCTGCCCACGCTGGAGGTACGCGGATCGGCTCAAGGACCGCCCCTTTCCACCGAGTGAGCGTTTGACCGCTTTAATTTTCCTCTGAGCGATCTATTGACCAGTACCGATCAGCCGATCAGGATTCCCCGTGAGCCGATTCAGAAGCCGCGGGAGGCACACATGCCCGGTCGACAGAGCCGTCGATCCGTGCTGGCCACGATCGCCGCCCTGCCTCTGACGGGCGCGCTCGGCGCCTGCGGCGGCAGCGACGGGCCGTCGGGGCCGGGCCGTACGAGCAGCACCGGCGGCACGGCCGACGGGAGCGGGCAGCGCGCCACCCGCATCACCTTCTGGTCCGCGCTGCGCGGCAGCCAGGACGTCGTGGACGCGTTCAACCGCACCCACGACACCGTCCAGGTCGACTTCCAGCAGATCCCCGCGGGCTCGATGGGCGGATACGCCAAGCTCAGCAACGCCGCCCGGGCGGGCAACGCCCCGGACGTCGCGACGATCGAGTACCCCCAGATCCCGGGCTTCGCCATCGACGGGGTCGCCCGCGACATCACCGACCTGGTCGGTGACGGCCTGCGCGCCGCACTGCTGCCGCAGGCGCTGGGCCTGACCACCTTCGACAAGCGCGTCTTCAGCGTGCCGCTGGACGTGGAGCCGATGGTGATGCACTACCGCACCGACCTCTTCGCCGAGTACGGCCTCCCGGTCCCGCGCACCTGGGCCGAGTTCGAGGACGTGGCCCGGACCGTGCGCCGCAAGGCCCCCGGCCGCCGTCTGACGGCCTTCGCCACGGACGGCGCCCCGCAGTTCGCCTCGTTCGCCTGGCAGGCCGGTGCCCAGTGGTTCGACACCCGGGCGGGCGCCTGGAACGTGTCGTTCGCCGATGCGCCGAGCCGCCGCGTCGCCTCGTACTGGCAGCGGCTGATCGACCAGGACCTGGTCGTCGTGAACGCGGTCGACAGCCGGCAGTACGACGCCCAGGTCAGCAACGGTCAGGTCCTCACCCGGCTCAGCGGTGCCTGGGACGCCGGGGCACAGATGAACGCCCGGCCCGCGCAGAAGGGAAAGTGGGCCATCGCGCCGCTGCCCCAGTGGGGCCCCTCCGCCGCCGTGCTCGGCACCCATGGCGGGTCCACCTTCGCAGTCACCTCCGGCAGCAGGCACCCGGAGGCCGCCATGGAGTTCATCGAGTGGCAGGTGTCGCACCCCGACGCGCTGCGCGCCCGGCTGGCCGGCGGCACCAGCAGCCAGTACCCGGCCGCCCCCGGCCTCGTCGCCGTCGGCCGCAGCGCCTTCGACCGCGGGTACTACAACGGGCAGGACATCTACGCGCTCTTCGAGCAGGAGGCGCACAAGATCAGGGACGGCTGGACGTGGGGACCCCGGATGTCCGCCTCCCAGAAGGTGATGCAGGACGGCTTCGCCCGGGTGGGCGGCGGCCGGGGCTCACTGATCGACGCCGTGCGCGCGACCCAGCGGGGCACCATGCCGGACCTCAGGGCACTGGGCCTCGCCACCACCGAGCACAGCACCTGACCGAGCCTCGTCCCCCTTCCCAGCAGCAGAGAGGCAGGTGACACCCATGACCAGCCAACTCACCACACCCGCTTCCACCCCCTCGCGCCCGTCCGCACACCCGTCGGAGACTCCGCCGGAGCGACCGGCCGCCGGACCGGCGCGCCGTACCCGCAGGTACGCCGGACGCCGTGAACTCGGCGCGTGCGGCGCCCTGATGACGCCCTTCTTCATTCTTCTCGTGACGGTCTTCCTGATCCCCGTCGGGACGGCCGTGTGGCTCAGCTTCTTCAGCGACGACCAGCCGGGGCTCGGCTTCGGCCCGGAGCGCACGGTCTTCGTCGGACTGCGCAGCTACGCCGCCGTGCTGACCGACCCGACGTTCCTCAGCGGGCTCGGCACCGTCGTCCTGTACTGCCTGATCTACATCCCGCTGATGGTGGCCGGCGCCCTCGCGCTCGCGCTGCTGCTGGACTCCGGGGTGGTACGGCTGCGGTCCTGGGCCCAGCTCGGACTGTTCCTGCCGCACGCGGTGCCCGGCATCATCGCGGCCGTCATCTGGCTGTATCTGTACACCCCGGGGCTGAGCCCGGTGATCGAACTGCTGGGCAGGGCCGACATCACGGTCGACTTCCTCGGTCTGCACACCGTCCTGCCGTCGATCGTGAACATCGCACTGTGGAGCAATCTCGGCTACAACATGGTCGTCTTCTACGCCGCCCTGCAGGCCGTGCCGCGCGAGGTGATCGAAGCGTCGGTGGTCGACGGCGCGGGTCCGGTCCGTACCGCACTCCAGGTCAAGGCCCCACTGGTGCGTTCGTCGATCGTGATGGTCGCGATGTTCACCCTGATCTTCGCCCTCCAGCTGTTCACCGAACCGATGCTGTTGGGCCAGGCCACACCGTTGATCAACTCACGGTTCTCGCCCAGCATGTACATCTACGACGCGGCGTTCACCCGTAACAACTACGGCCTCGCCGCGGCCGGCTCGGTCGTCCTGCTCGTCTGCACGATCGCGCTCTCGTACGGCGTCACCCGCTGGTCCCACCGCGCGGGGACTCCCGAGGAGGACGCCCGATGAGTGCCAACTCCACCCGCACCGCCGCCGCGTTGCGGCCCCGGCTCCTCGGCCGCTCGGTCGTCAACCTGGTCGTCGGCATCTCGGTGCTGTACACGCTGCTGCCCGTGCTGTGGCTGGTGCTCGCCGCCGCCAAGGACCGCGACGCCCTGTTCGGCAGCGATGTGCTCTCGCTGGACCACTTCTCCTTCGGGCAGAACCTCAAGGACCTGTTCGCGATGGACGGCGGACTGTACGGGCGCTGGTACGGCAACAGCCTGCTGTACGCGGTTCTCGGCGCCGCGCTCGGCGCGCTGGTGAGCATCGCCTGCGGGTACGCCTTCGACAAGTACCGCTTCGCGCACAAGGAGAAGCTGTTCGGTCTGGTGCTGGCGGCGGTGATGGTGCCGCAGACGGTGCTCGCGCTTCCGCTGTATCTGATGGCGTCCCGCACCGGCCTCGTCAACACCTTCTGGTCGGTGTTCATCCCCGTGCTCTTCAACCCGTTCGGGGTCTACCTCGGCCGGATCTTCAGCCAGGGTTACGTACCGGACGAGGTGCTGGAGGCGGCGCGGATGGACGGCGCCGGCGAGCTGGCCGCCTACTTCCGGGTCGCCCTGCGGATGCTGGGGCCGGGCCTGGTCACCGTCTTCCTCTTCCAGCTCACCGCGATCTGGAACAACTTCTTCCTGCCGATGGTGATGCTCTCCGACCAGCACCTGTATCCGGTCAGCCTCGGTCTCTACACCTGGAACAGTGCCGCGACCGTCTCGCCCGAGTACTACCCCGTCGTGATCATGGGTTCGCTGCTCGCGGTCCTGCCGTTGATCCTCGCTTTCGCGCTGCTCCAGCGTTTCTGGAAGTCGGGGCTCACCGCGGGCGCCGTGAAGTGACCGGGCCGACGCCCCCGCCCCCGCCCCCGTCCCCGTCCCCGTCCAGGAGAGAGATGCCCAGCACAGCCCCTGACACTTCCACCGCGCGGCCACGCGCCGCCGTCGCCATGAAGCCCGCTGCCGCGGCCGCGCTCCTCGATGCCCGGTCCCTGGCCGCACTCGGCGAGGTGTGCGATCTCGCCGCCCTGCCCGCCCTCGACGACTTCGGCACCGACCGGGCCCGCGCCGTGCTGGCCGACGTCGAGATCCTGGTCACCGGCTGGGGCTGCCCACCGCTGGACGCGGCCGCCCTGGCGGCGGCCCCGCGCCTGCGCGCGGTCGTCCACACCGCGGGCAGCATCCGCGGACACATCACCGAGGCCTGCTGGAAGCGCGGCATCGAGGTGTCGTCGGCAGCCGCCGCCAACGCCCTGCCGGTGGCCGAGTACACCGTCGCGATGATCCTGCTCTCCGGCAAACGAGTCCTGGAGCGGGCCCGCGACTACCGCGCGCAACGCCGCCGCGACAACTGGCTCGCCACCCCCACCCGGGTCGGGAACCACGGCCGCACCGTGGGCATCCTGTCCGCCTCGCTGATCGGCCGACGCGTCATCGAACTGCTGCGGCCCCACGACCTGCCCGTCCTGCTGCACGATCCGTACGTCTCCCACACGGAGGCCGCCGCGCTCGGTGTGCGGCCCGTCGGCCTCGCGGAACTGTTCGCACAGAGCGATGTGGTGAGCGTCCACACCCCGCTGCTGCCGGCCACCCGTGGGCTCGTCAGCCGTGAGCTGCTCACCTCGATGCGCCCGGACAGTGTGCTGATCAACACCGCGCGGGGCGCCGTCGTCGACCAGGGCGCGCTCACCGACGTACTCCGGCAGGACCGGATCCGGGCGATCCTCGATGTCACCGATCCCGACACACTGCCCGCCGCGCACCCCCTCTGGGAGTGCGACAACGCTCTGATCACCCCGCACCTCGCCGGCTCGCAGGGCAACGAGTGGCAACGGCTGGTCGATCTGGCAGTCGGCGAGGCCGGCCGCTGGGCCGCGGGCGACGGTTTCGCCCATCCCGTACGACGCGAAAGGCTGGCTTTCCTCGCATGACCGCTCCCCACTCGTCCTCTCCCATCGAACTCCCCGCGGACGACCGGGCGTTGAGCCCGCACACCGGCTACACCCGCGCACACTGGGAGGCCGCCGCCGACGGGATGCTCCGGGCCGCCCGGCAGTGGGCCACACCGGGCGGCGCCCTGCTGGATCTGCCGGGCCGGCCGTCCGCGTCCGGTGTGCGATCCGACGGTCTGGAGGGTTACGCGCGCACCTTTCTCGCCGCCGCCTTCCGGGTGGCGGGCGCGGACGGCAAGGACCCGCACGGCTGGCTCGACCGGTACGCGGACGGGCTCGCGGCCGGCACCCGTACGCCCGGCCGCGACGACGCCGAGTCCTGGCCGCTGATCCGCGACCACACCGTCTTCGGCCAGCCCATGGTCGAGTCCGCTTCGGTCGCCATAGGCCTGCGCCTGACCCGGCCGTGGCTCTGGGACCAGCTGGAGTCCGGGGTGCAGGACCGTGCCGAGGAGTGGCTGCGCGACGCGCTGCGGCACACCCCCTCCCCCAACAACTGGTATCTGTTCCCCTACTCCGTGGCCGGGTTCCTGGAGTCCGTGGGCCGCGGCGACGCGGAGACGGCGCGGGCGAAGCAGCGTGCCCTCGATCTGCTGGAGGGCTGGTACCGGGGGGACGGCTGGTACTCGGACGGTGACGGACGCGCCTTCGACCACTACAACGGCTGGGCGCTGCACCTCTACCCGATGCTGGACGCGCAACTGTCGGGCGACGCGGAACTGTCCGCGCACTACGGTGCCCGGCTGCGCGAACACCTGGAGGGCTTCTCGCTGCTGTTCGGCGGGGACGGTGCGCCGATCCACTTCGGCCGTTCGCTGACCTACCGTTTCGCGGCCGCCTCGTCGGTGGCGCTCGGTGCCGTCAGCGGGTACACCCCGCTCACGCCCGGCGCCTCGCGGCGGGTGATCAGCGGATCGCTGCGCTACTTCCTGGAGCGGGGCGCGACCGGTACGGACGGTCTGCTGAACCTGGGCTGGCACGGCCCGCACGAGGCGTCGGTGCAGAACTACTCGGCGCCCGCATCGCCGTACTGGGCGTCCAAGGCGTTCGTCTCGCTGCTCGCGCCGGAGGGCCATCCGCTGTGGACCGCGACCGAGGAGCCCGCGCCGAGCGAGGGCCCCGACCGGGTGCTCGCGCTGCCCGCGCCGGGACTGCTCGTCCAGTCCACCCGGGCGGACGGGATCGTACGGCTGCACAACCACGGCAGCGACCATGTGCGCCCGCACGAGGGCGAGTCGGGTGTGCAGGACGATCCGCTGTACAGCCGCCAGTCGTACTCCACGGTGACCGGCCCCACGTCGAGGGCGAACGCGGCGGACAACCATCTGGCCGTGGTCGTCGCGGGGGCGCGCAGCGGTCGTCGTGTCATCCGTGCGCTGGGCGCCGGTGGGGGCGACGGCTGGGGCTGGGCCGCCTCCTGGCACCGCCCGGTGTTCGCGTCGGGCTCGCCGATGGTGCCGGGGATGCGGGTGGAGAGCGTCACGGTGGTGCGCGGCCGGTACGAACTGCGGGTGCACCGGGTGCTCGGCGCGCCGGACGGGGCCCGGGTGGAGCAGACGGGCTGGGCGACCGGCCGTGACGACGCCCTGACCTCCGCGCTGCACGGCCTGCACGGCTGGGAGTCCCGGGACGAGGTGCGGGCTCCGCAGGGCACCGCGTACACGCCCTGGGCGGTGGTGCCCCGGCTGTCCGCCTCCGCGGAGGGCGCGGTGGTGCTGGTGGCGCTGGCCTCGCTGACCGCGGAGCCCGACGCGGCACCGCTGGACGAAGTGGTGAGCGCGGTGACGGTGGACGGGGACGTCGTGGAGGTCCGCTGGGCGCAGGACGGGGCGACGACACGGATCGGCTTCGAGCCGGTGGCGGTCACGCACGGGTGAGCGCCGGGGTGCGCGGTGCGGCCGCGCCGCGCACCCCGCCTGCCGGCAGGGCCTACCCGTCCGTCCGGATCACCACGGCCAGGGTGCGCGGTCCGTGCACGCCCTCCACCCGCTCCAGCTCGATGTCGGACGTGGCCGAGGGACCGCTGATCAGCGTCGTCGGCCGCTGCGGCGCCAGCCGTGCCACCGCCTCCGGCACTCCGGCCTCGACCGTCGACAGATCGACGACGCACACATGCAGATCGGGGACCAGGGACAGCGCCCGCCGTCCCTGGTCGGGCGAGCCGTCCAGGAAGATGGTGCCCGTCTCGGCGCAGCTCACGGCCGAGGCGGTGACGACCCCGTCCAACGCGCCGAGTTGGGGCGCCGGGATGTCGCCGGAGTCCTGCTGGACCTCGCCGTCGTACGCGGCGAGCCACTGTGCGTCGAGTCCGGCCGGCACACCGATCCGCCGCGCCCCGCCCTCCCGCAGCACATCGGCGACGACCTCGGCCGTGCGGTCGGCGGTGCAGGTGTGCACCGTCGCCTTGTAGTCGACGAGCCGGTCGGTGAAGAGGGCCAGGCGTTCGTCGTCGGGGAGGGTGCG
This sequence comes from Streptomyces sp. NPDC006510, assembly GCF_040611955.1. NCBI lineage: Bacteria > Bacillati > Actinomycetota > Actinomycetes > Kitasatosporales > Streptomycetaceae > Streptomyces > Streptomyces sp. NPDC006510. The sequence goes on from NZ_JBEXPH010000105.1 coordinate 20,278, forward strand.
GCCGGTGCGGTAGGCGCGGGGGACGGCGGTGTCCGGGGTGGGGGCGAGGGCGAGTGCGTCCTTGATCCTGCCCAGCACCGTTTCGCGAGCGGTCGTCACTTCTCCTCCTCCTTTTCCTTCTTCTTCCGGTTCTGCTCGTACTCGCCCGCGGCGGCCCGCATCGCCGCGGCACCCTCCGCCGATGCCAGCCAGGAGCGGAAGGTCTGCTTCGGTGGCGCTTCGGTGTCCCGGCTGTCGCTCCAGCCGTTGAACGGCGGCGGGAGATGCGAGATCTTTCCGTCCCGCCCGCCGATGACGCGGCCGATCCCCGCCCCCTTCTGCGCGGCCGTGAAGAGCTTCGGGTGCTTCATGACGGTGGCCGCGGCCTTCATGGCCAGCTTCTCCGCCGTCGTGCCGGACTGTTCGGTGTTCTGGTGGCGCAGTTCGACCAGCAGTGACGGGATGTCGATCTTGACCGGGCAGGCGTCGAAGCAGGCGCCGCAGAGGCTGGAGGCGTACGGCAGCGAGCTGTTGGGGTCGTCCTTGGCCGCGTGCATCCCGGCGAGCTGCGGGGTGAGGACCGCGCCGATCGGTCCGGGATAGGTCGATCCGTACGCGTGACCGCCGGCCCGTTCGTACACCGGGCAGACGTTGAGACAGGCCGAACAGCGGATGCAGTTGAGGGCCTCGCGTCCGATCCGGTCGGCGAGCGCCGCGGTACGTCCGTTGTCGAGCAGGACCAGATGGAACTCCTGCGGTCCGTCGCCCGGCGTCACACCGGTCCACAACGAGGTGTACGGGTTCATCCGCTCACCGGTGGAGGAGCGCGGCAGCAACTGGAGGAACACTTCGAGATCCTGATGGCGCGGCAGCACCTTCTCGATGCCCATGACGGTGATCAGGGTGTCGGGCATCGTCAGACACATGCGGCCGTTGCCCTCGGACTCCACGACGGCGAGGGTTCCGGTCTCGGCGATGCCGAAGTTGGCGCCGGAGACCGCCACCCTGGTCGTCATGAACTTCTCGCGCAGATAGGCGCGGGCGGCGGCGGCGAGATGCGCGGGTACGTTGTCCAGGCCCGGGTCGACGCCCGGGATCTCCTTGAGAAAGATCTGCCGGATCTCGTCGCGGTTGCGGTGGATCGCGGGCACCAGGATGTGCGACGGCTTGTCGTGCGCGAGCTGGACGATCAGTTCGGCGAGATCCGTCTCGTAGGGCGTGATGCCGACCGATTCGAGGTGTTCGTTGAGGCCGGTCTCCTGGGTGGCCATCGACTTGACCTTGATGACGTCGCTGCTGCCCGTCGCCTTCACCAGCCGGGCGACGATCTCATTGGCCTCCACACCGTCGCGCGCCCAGTGGACGGTTCCGCCGCGCTCGGTGACGTTCCGCTCCAGCTGCTCCAGGAGTTCGGGGAGCCGGTTCATGGTGTCGGTCTTGATGGCCGAACCCGCCTCGCGCAGTGCCTCCCAGTCGGGCAGTTCACCGGTGACGGCGAGGCGTTTGGCGCGGATGGTGCGGGTGGCCCTGCCGAGGTTGCGGCGCAGTTGTTCGTTGCGCAGTTCGTCGTGGGCGGCCTTGGGGAACTTCCGGTCGCCGCGCAGATGGCCCGTTCCGTACGGGGAACGGGGCGGCGTCGCGGGCATGCCGAGGAAGGTGCTGCTCATCGGACGGCCTCCGTGGGGACGTACGGCGAGGTGCGGGTGGCGGAGAGGACCTGCGCGAGGTGCAGGGTGCGGGTACCCGACTTGATGCGGGAGAGTCCGCCGCCGATGTGCATCAGGCAGGACGAGTCGCCCGCGGTGCAGACATCGGCCCCGGTGGTGGCGATGTTGCGCATCTTGTCCTGGAGCATCGCGCTCGACGTCTCGGCGTTCTTGACGGCGAAGGTGCCGCCGAATCCGCAGCAGGAGTCGGCTTCGGGGAGCTCGACGAGATCAATGGAGTCGACGGCCCGGAGCAGCTTCAGCGGCTTGTCACCGACGCGCAACATGCGCAGGGAGTGACAGGTGGGGTGGTACGTCACCCGGTGCGGGAAGTAAGCGCCGACATCGTCCACGTCCAGGACGTCCACGAGGAACTCCGACAGCTCGTACGTCTTGGCCTTGACGGTGGCGACGCCCGCGCGCAGCGCCGCGTCACCGTACCGTTCGGCGACGATCTCGTGCTGGTGACGGACCGAGCCGGCGCACGAACCGGAGGGCATGACGACGGCGTCGATCGAGGCGTCGCCGAACTGGTCGGCGAAGTTCCGTACCAGGGGCACGGGTTCGCGCTGATAGCCGGTGTTGACGTGCATCTGACCGCAGCAGGTCTGCCCGGGCGGGAACACCACGTCGTGGCCCAGGCGGGCGAGCAGGACCGCGGTCGATTTCACCGCCTCGGGGAAGAGCGTGTCTCCCAGACAGGTGGCGAAGAGTCCGATGCGCATGGGGTCTCTCCGATCGCTTCTCCATTTTTATGGTCCGACCATACTAGCCTCGGTCCGGAACGTGAAGGCCGCGACGACACTGCGCCACCCAGGGCAGGGCGCAAGGCATGCACCTGACAAAATATCCACAGAGGCATGGGCCCCGGCCCAACCGGCCGGAGCCCGCGTCCATACCTCAGGAATCCCCCTGCGCAGTCCGGTCCGACTTCTCGTCGACCAGCGTGCCGTGGAGACTGCGGATGTGCTTCTCGACCAGGTCGGCGGCGTTCGCACCCTTGCCCGCGCGCACCAGCCTCAGCAGTTCGGTGTGCTCCGAGTTGAGCGCGGCGGCCGTGGCCGGCCAGTCCTCGGCCGCCTCCAGCGCCCGCAGGATCAGCGGTCGCACCGACTCGCGGACGGCGGAGGTGAGCGTGGAGGTCAGTTCATTTCCGGAGCTGCGGGCGATGTGCACATGGAACCGGGTGTCCAGATCGTTGAACTCCGGCACCGCGACATCCGGCTCCCCCATGCGTACGACCAGCGTCTCCGCCTCGTCGAGGTCCGCCGGGGGGGCATGCCGCGCGGCTGCCTCGAAACTGGACCTCTCCAGCACGACCCGCGCCTCCAGGACGTCCTCCAGGCTGTAGCTGCCCAGCGCGAAGTGCAGTCGCAGCAGCCGCCCGAGCGCGTCGTCGGGATTGCGCACGATCCGCGCCCCGGCATCCGGTCCCCGGCCCGGTTGCGCGACCAGCACACCGATGGTCTCCAGCACCCTCAGCGCCTCGCGCAGCGCGGACCGGCTGACCCCGAGCACCGGCGCGAGCTCACGCTCGGGCGGCAGCCGGTCGCCCGCCCTGAGCTCACCGGCGAACACTCGCTGCTCGATGCTCTGGAGCACGAGTTCATGCGTACGGGACTGCCGTACGGGTTGCCATTCGACGGGCATCCGTCACCCCCTGCCTCGGCCGGAATCGTCCGGTTGCCGTCGCGTCTGCTGCCCGATCTTCAACTATGTCACACATCACGTATGGTCGGACCAAAGATTCGGCGCCCCGCGGGCACCGCGCCCGCTTCCCCGCCCCTTCCCGGCTCAGTAGGTGACGACGATGCGGCGGCCCACTCCGTCCACCTCGATCTGCCCGCCGAACGGAATGATCAGCTGCGGGTCGGTGCGACCGAGGTCGACATCGAAGACGGCCATGGTCCCGGGTGCGTACTCGCCCAGTGCCCGCAGGACCGCCTGCCGTTGCTCCTCACGGAACCGCTCCCCCGCCTCGGCGTCGAGCGGCTGGTCGAACGACCAGTTCCTGGCCCGGCCCATGAGGAGGGCGGGGAACTGTGCGAGCAGACCCCGCTCCCCCGATGAGCGTAGGTGCAAGGGGAGGCGGCGTCGTCGGGATTTCGGCCCGGACGCCGGTGGACCATGGGCTCCCGCCGTCAGTCGCCGAAGGATCCGTGGCGGCCCGCGCCGCCCCCGAACCGTTCGGCCCCGGCCTGTGTCTCCCCCGCGGTCAGCGGCACCAGACCGTGCCGGTACTCCGCGGCCAGCGCCTCCGGCTCGCTCAGGCCGTGCTGCTCGCGCACCGACAGCCGGTCGTGGCGCAGGCACAGCTGCGGGAACGCGGCGATCTCGCGGGCGAGTTGCTCTGCAGCGCCGCGCGCCTCGCCGGGTGGGACGATCCGGTTGGCGAGCCCCATGGCGTACGCCTCGGCGGCCGGGACGGGCCGCCCGGTGAGGATCATGTCCATGGCCCGGCTCTCCCCGATGAGACGGGGCAGCCGCACCGTTCCGCCATCCACCAGCGGCACACCCCAGCGGCGGCAGAACACCCCGAACACCGCGTTCTCCTCGGCCACCCGGAGATCGCACCAGAGGGCCAGCTCCAGCCCCCCGGCCACCGCATGACCGGCCACCGCCGCGATGACGGGCTTGCTCAGGTGCATACGAGTCGGCCCCATCGGCCCGTCGCCCTCGGCCAGGACCTTGTTGCCCCGCTCCGTGCCGATGCCCTTCAGGTCGGCCCCCGCGCAGAAGGTGCCGCCCTCGCCCCACAACACGGCGACGGCCGCGTCCGGATCGGCGTCGAACTCGCGGAAGGCGTCGGCCAGTTGCCCGGCGGTCGGACCGTCCACGGCGTTGCGGACCTCGGGCCGGGCCAGGATCACCGTGAACACGGCGCCGTCGCGCTCGATCCGTACGGCTGGTTGTTCGCTCATTGTTCGGCCTCCCACAGGGGATGGTGCGGGGCGGGCGGAGAACCCCGACGCAGCTGATTCATGCGATTCTCACGCAACCGTTCTACGGTGGGGCGCGTGACCCAGATGAGCCCGCCCGGCTGGCACCCAGACCCCGGGTATACAGGAATTGGCCCCATCCACGAACGCTGGTGGGACGGCACCCGGTGGACCGATCAGCTCCGCGTGCCGCCCGCCCTGGTCCGGCGCCGGCGGATGCGCGTCGGACTGGGCATCACCGCCGGGGTCGTGGTCCTCGCCGCCATCGGGGGCGGCCTCTTCCTGCTGTCGGACAAGTCCGGCGACACCGACGAACACGCGGCCCCGGCTCCGTCCACCGCGCCGTCGGAACCTCCCGGCCGCGGGCCGGGCTCCCCGGGAGGCGGGGGCGGTGAGAGCAGGAACCCCGAGCAGCGGATGCCGCAGACCGAGGACGGCTACGCCACGGACCTGACCAGCGGGATCAGCCTGCCGGTGCCCGACGGCTGGAAGGGCAGCTCCGGGATCGCCGGCGCGGGAGTGACCACGGGTGAGTACCCGTGTCCCGGCGACACGTCCGAGCAGTGCGTGCGCGGCGGGGTGTTCTCCATGCCCGCGAAGGGCCTGAAGCTCGACACCACGACGGCCAAGGCCACGGCGGTGAAGGACATCTCCGCCAACGCCACGGATTCGTACGGCGAGAAGATCTACGGCGGCATCACCTCGCATCAGGAACTCAAGTCCGAGCCGGTCACCGTGGCCGGCGAACAGGGCTATGTGGTGCGCTGGAAGGTGGTGACGAAGAGCGGTGACGACGGCTACGTCCAGTCGCTGGCCTTCCCGTCCCCCCGTTCCAAGGACATGCTGATCGTGGTCCGGTCCGGCTTCGACATCAATGCCAAGGCCCCCGCGCTCTCCGTCATGGACGAGATCACCAAGGGCATCAAGGCCGCCTCGGGAGCGGGCTCCGGCCCCGGCACCACCGCGTAGCGGCGGCGGGGCGTCGGGCACCGGGCGTGAGTACGAAGGCGGGCCGAGCTGAGTACGTCGGCCGATCCGCCGGCCGGCGGTCGCTGGTCGAATGACCAGCATGCTTCCTGACGCACCGCTCCGCCCCCGCATGCAGCAGGTCACCACCGCCGGCACGACCCTGGCGCTGACCTTGGCCCCGCTGGTGATCGGCGTACTGCTCGCCAAGACCATGGCGACGGATCCGATGACTCCGGTGAACGCACTGGTCACCCGGGGCGGGCAGTCCGTACCCGTCTCGCCCGCGCAGTGGCGCAGGTGCGGCAGGCAGGCACTGCGCAGCTGGAAGGCCCCGCTGCGCACCGGCGGGCGTCCCGGCGCTCTTGTGCGGCGGTGTCCCGGGGTCCGGCGCCCGCGTCGCCCGGAATCGCTGCCGGTCGAGCGCTGAGGAGAGAGACGGGCCTGACACCCGGGGTGGGCCCGGGTGTCAGGCCCGTCGGCAGTGCAGGAACAACTGGGGTTCGGCCACCGCCGCCTCGTATTCCGGGGTGAAGAGGGTGCTCTGCTCCCAGAGCACCGAGAAGCCGGCCTCGGTGACCAGCTCGGTGAACTCCTCCGGGCCGAAGCTCGTCGCCCGCACCGGGTACCCCATGAAGACGACACCGAATTCCTCCACGTCCAGCGGCACCGTGGCCACGACCAGATGGCCGCCGGGAACCAGCAGCCGCCCGAGCTTCCGCAGCAGCCGGGACTGGTCCTCGCGGGACATCTGGAGCAAGGAGAAGTACGCACAGACCGCGTCGAAACCGCCCTCTTCCAAGCGGATTTCACGCATGTCGGCGCATTCGAAGGACGCGCCGGGAACTTGCCGGGCCGCCAGTTCGACCATGACGGGCGAGACATCGACCCCCAGCACCTCATGACCGGCTGCGGTCAGGGTCCACGCGGTGGGCCGCCCCGTCCCACTGCCGACATCCAGGACCCGGCTGTGCGGCGCGAGATCTCCCAACAGCCGTTGCAGCGAGGCCTGGTGGGCGGCGGACCCGCCGAACGCACGCTCGTAGTCGGTGCCCAGTGCGTCGAACACCGTGGCGGCGGCGAGGCCGTGGTCCTCGTCCATCGTTGCGGTTCCTTCCGTTGCCCCCTGCGATCCCCGGAATCGTTTCATCATTCGCCGCCGCCTTCAACGCCCCTCCCTGGCACGGCACATGGGACACAACAGGCTCGGGGCGCGCATGCGGGGAAAGCGGGCGCAGCACGTCTCGCTCCCCCAACGGCGACGGCCTCGAAAACCAATTCCCTGCCCGCACCGGGGTTCACTACACTCGCCACGAATCGCGCGCCGCAACAGCATTGCGGCGCGCACCGTGACGAGTGAGGGGAGACCGGCCGTGCGCTACCGCACCGCTGTCGTCGTTCCCCAGTCACGGTACGAGGTGATCCTGGTGTCTTCGTGCGCCCGGTGCAGGCTGCGCGGCCCGCACCGGACCCCCGCGACGAACAACTGACCTCGCGCTGCCCGGCGTCGATACCACCGGGCGGCCGTCCACCGGTGCGACGCACCGCCCAGAGGTCTTCGCCCGGCCCGATCACAGGCCGGCTCGTCCGGGAATCGCGCCGTCCCGATCCGGATCATTCCGAAAGGCCATGGGCCGTGCGTACCGAACTCCACCGTCAACTCACCAGTCCGCTGACCGACGTTCGCAATCTGGGCATCCTCGCCCACGTCGATGCCGGCAAGACCACCGTCACCGAGCGGATCCTCTATCTCACCGGCGCCGTCCACAAACAGGGCGAGGTCCATGACGGGACGACCGTCACCGACTTCGACTCCCAGGAACGCGACCGCGGGATCACCATCTTCGCCGCCGCGGTGAGCTGCGCCTGGGACGGTCACCGGATCAATCTGATCGACACCCCGGGCCATGTCGACTTCTCCGACGAGGTGGAGCGCTCGCTGCGGGTGCTCGACGGCGCGATCGCGGTGTTCGACGCCGTCGCGGGTGTCGAACCGCAGAGCGAGTCGGTGTGGCGGCAGGCCGACCGGCACGGGGTGCCCCGGATCGCCTTCGTCAACAAGCTGGACCGTGCCGGGGCCGACCTCGACACGGCGGTCGCGTCGATCAGGAACCGGCTGCACACCGTCCCGCTGGTGGTCCAGCTGCCGATCGGGAGCGAGGACGGGTTCACCGGAGTGGTGGATCTGCTGCGCATGCGGGCACTGGTCTGGGCCGACGGCCGCGGCACGTACGAGGAGGGGCAGGTGCCGGACGCCCTGCGCGAAGAGGCACGTCGGCGCAGGCGGCTGCTCGAAGAGACGGTGGCGGAGCTCCATCCGGCCGCGCTGGAGGAGTTCTGCGTGGAGTCGTCGGTCTCCGAGCGGACTCTGAGGGCCGCGCTGCGCGACCTGACCCGTACCGGTGAGGGTGTCGTGGTGCTGTGCGGTTCGGCCTACCGCAACCGCGGGATCGAGCCGCTGCTGGAGGCCGTCGTGGCCTACCTGCCCTCGCCGCTGGACGTGCCGCCGGTACGCGGCACCCTGGACGGCGCGGTGCAGGAGCGGGCCGCCGATCCTGCGGCGCCGTTCGCCGCGCTGGTGTTCAAGGTGAACTCGACCGCCACGGGGCGGCTGACCTGCCTGCGGGTGTATTCGGGAACGATCCGGAAGGGGGACACGGTGCTGGACGCGGGCGCGGGCCGCAACGAGCGCATCGGGCGGATCGTGCGGGTGCAGGCCGGACGGCACTCGGACGTGGATACGGCGGTGGCCGGGGACATCGTCGCGGTGATCGGGCTGAAGGCGGCCCGCGCCGGGGCCACGCTGTGCGCACCCGCGGCGCCACTGGTCCTCGAACCGCCCACCGCGGCCGACCCGGTCGTCTCGGTGGCGGTCGAGGCCCGCCGGAGCACCGAAACCGAACGGCTGGTGACGGCGCTGGCGCGGCTGGTCGAGGAGGACCCGTCGCTGGCGGTCCGTACCGACCCCGAGACCGGGCAGACGCTGCTGTCGGGAATGGGGGAACTGCACCTGGAGGTCGCGGTGGAGAAGATCCGGCGCGCGCACGAGCTGGAGATCGGCGTCGGCAGACCGCAGGTGGCCTACCGGGAGACGGTCGCCCGCGGGGTGTCCGGGCTGGTGTACCGGCATGTGAAGCAGGACGGCGGGGCCGGCCAGTTCGCCCATGTCGTCCTCGACACGGAGCCGTTGGAGGCCGCCCGCGACCACGACGGGTGCAGCGGCGTCGACTTCGTGTTCCGCTCGACCGTCGTCGGTGGACGGGTGCCGCAGGAGTACGTCCGGGCGGTGGAGGCCGGCTGCCGGGACGCGCTGGCCGAAGGGCCCCTCGGCGGACACCCGGTGACCGGGCTGCGGGTCACACTGACCGACGGAGCCACCCACTCCAAGGACTCCTCGGAGATGGCGTTCCGCACGGCCGGCCGGTTCGCGCTCCGTGAGGCGTTGCGGGCGAGCGCGATGGTGCTGCTGGAGCCGGTGGCGGAGGTCACCGTCACCGTGCCCGACGACGCCGTGGGCGGGGTCCTCGGCGATCTGGCGGCACGGCGCGGACGGGTCTCGGGCTCGACCGCGCGGGCAGGCACGGCGGTGAGCACGGCGACCGTGCCGCTGGCGGAGCTGTGCGGCTCCGCGACCCGGCTGCGCA
>NZ_JBEXPH010000106.1:0-29388 GCF_040611955.1 Streptomyces sp. NPDC006510
GGGGGTGCGTGCTCGCGGGTTGGGGGGGCGCCCTGGTGCTTCGGCGGGGCGCGCGCGTTATCCGGGCGCAATCCCGGTGTTGTTGGGGGGGCGCCGACCGATCGACCGCTGGGAGAGGAAGATCGGCTTCCGCACTGTGGAGATCGAATCGGAACCGGACACCGAGGGATCTCCGTTCACGATCGTGGTGAACGGTGTACGTGTCTTCGCGCGTGGGGTCAACTGGATTCCCGACGATTGCTTTCCCACCAGGGTGGGCCGACGGGAGTACCGCGAGCGCCTTGAGCAGGCGGCGGCGGCGAACGTCAATTTCGTGCGCGTGTGGGGCGGAGGCAACTACGAGGCGGAGGAGTTCTACGACATCGCCGATCAGTTGGGCCTCCTGGTCGCGCAGGACTTCTTGTTCGCATGCGCCGCCTACCCCGAGACCCCCGAGCTCATCGGTGAGGTCGATTCCGAGGTGCGCGAGAACGTCGTGCGCCTCGCCTCGCATCCGAGTCTGGCGCTCTGGTTCGGCGGCAACGAGACGCTCTGGGGCTTCCAGGACTGGGAGTGGAAGCCGGTGCTCGGCGATCGTGACTGGGGCGAGCGGTACTGGATGGAGCTCCTCCCGCAGTGGCTGGGCGAGCTCGATCCTACTCGGCCGTACTGGCCGAACAGCCCGTACTCCGGCAGCCCCGATGTACATCCGAACGACCCGGCACACGGCACGTCACACGCCTGGGAAGTGTGGAACTCCGAGGATTACCTCGCCTATCGCGATCTCCGGCCGCGGTTCGTGGCGGAGTTCGGCTATCAGGCACCCGCCGTGTATCGCACGCTCCTGGATTCGGTCGGAGAGGCTGAACTTAGCCGACACTCGGCAGCACTGCAGCACCACCAGAAGGCCGCGGACGGCGAGCTCAAGCTGCAGAGGGGACTCGACGCCCACTTCGGCGATCTGGATGCGTTCGACGACTGGTTGTTCGCGACACAGCTCAACCAGGCGAGGGCCATCACCACAGGCATCGAGCATTTCCGGTCGCTGGCACCGCTGTGTGCGGGGACCGTGTTGTGGCAGCTCAACGACTGCTGGCCGGCGCTGTCGTGGTCTGTCATCGACAGCGCGTCCCGACTCAAGCCGTCGTGGTACGCGCTTCGGAATGCCTACGCTGACCGGCTTCTCACGGTGCAGCCGCTCGACGAGGCGCTTCAGCTGGTGGCGATCAACGAGCGCGACGAGCCATGGCATGTGACGACCAGCGTGCGTCGGATGAGCTTCGACGGAGTCGAATCGGCCACGCAGCACGTCGAATTCACGGTCGAGGCCAGATCAGTCGTCCGTCTCGCGCTCGAGCCGACCGTCAGCGAGGCAGTAAACCCCGCTCGCGAACTCATTGTCGCCGATGCCGACGGATGCCGGGCCACCTGGTACTTCGACGCCGACAAGAACCTCGAGTACCCGGAGCCCGTCTACTCGGCTGCCGTCATCGCCGAACCGAACGGCTACCGCATCGATATCGAAGCGAAGAGCTTGCTGCGGGACCTTTCGCTCTTCGCGGATCGAATCGATCCCGCGGCTGTCGCCGACGACATGCTCCTCACTCTGCTTCCGGGCGAGCGGGCATCGATTTCAGTGACCACGGAGTTCTCGGGCAACCCCGATCGGTTTACCCGTTCGCCGCAATTGCGCTGCGCAAACGACCTCAGAAGCAAGTAGGGGCAAGCATGACTTCAATCAGTCGCGAAGCCGTTCTCGGATGTTGGCTCGGCAAAGCGATCGGAGGAACACTCGGTCAGCCGTTTGAGGGCCTTGATGGTCCGCTGGCCGCAACGTTCTACGAGCCCGTACCTACCGAGATGGTGCCGAACGATGATCTCGATCTTCAGGTCGTCTGGGCGTGCGTTCTCGCCGAGCAGGCAGAGCCGTCGGTCACCTCGAGTGCACTCGCTGCGGCGTGGACGACGCATGTGGAGTTCCCCTTCAACGAGTACGGGGTCGCCAAGCGCAACCTTCGCGAAGGAATCCTCCCCCCGTTCAGTGGTTCGTTCGACAATTGGTTCACGAAGGGCGAGGGCGCGGCCATTCGCAGTGAGATCTGGGCCTGTCTGGCACCGTCTGACCCAGCAACAGCCGCCGAGTACGCCTACCGAGACGCCTGCGTCGACCATGCGGGCGACGGCGTCTTCGCTCCCATGTTCCTGGCGGCGCTGCAGAGCAGGGCCTTCTCGAGCGGCACCGTCGATGATCTGCTCGACGCGGGCCTCGGCGTCATTCCCCGCGATTCCGGAATAGCCCAGGTCGTCATCGCCACGCGCACATGGTTCGAGGAGTTCCCGGACTGGCGAGTCGTGCGGTCGCGGATCCTGGGCCGATTCGAGTCGCAGGACTTCACCGATGTACTCATGAACACAGGCTTCGTCGTGCTGGGCCTCTTGGCCGGGCACGGTGATTTCGCGGAGTCGATCCTCATCACAACGAACTGCGGAAAAGACACGGACAGCTCGGCCGCGTCGGTTGGTGCAACGCTCGGAATTCTCTCGCCGGCGTCGATCCCGAGAGAATGGCTCGCGCCCATCGGCTCAGATCTCGTGCTCAGCCCGGGAATCGTGAACCTCGACGCTCCGGCGACGATCGAGGAGTTCACCGATCTCGTTCTCGGGCTGCGTGAGCGCGTCACCTTCGTGCCTCGCGAAGCCGAACACGACTGGGACCCGCGCTCGAAAGCGGTGAGGGTAACCCGGAGCTGGTCGACGCGCGCCGGCGAACTCGGTGCACTGAACGACTGGTTCATGCCCGCCTCTCACGCGCCGGCGCCCGAGTTGGCCGGCGAGAGCGCCAGTGTCGAGCTCGAAGGCACGTGGTCGCAGTTGGCTGCTGAGGGCTTCGAGAATGACCTGATGCTCCTTTGCTATCCGCTTGACGCCCGAGGGGTCCAGAACGTGCGCGTGATGGTCGCGAGCAATCTTCTGGTTCGGGTCTGGCTGGACGGCAACTGGCTGTTCGGTCGTGATGGCGGTGCGATGTTCCCGGCCCCGCACATGCCGCGAATGAACACCTTCGCCGACGTCGAACTCAGCGAAGGACCCCATGAGCTGACAGTGGTGCTTCACCGCCCGGAAGCCGGCCGCGTGGGTGAGTGGGTCGTGGCGATCGCAGATTCCCGGACGAAGGAGTGGATCCCGGACGCATTGCGCGTTCCTTCGCAAAAGAGTGCAGCCTGAATGCACGCAGGATGGCCACGGTGCAACGCGCCGTGGCCAGCTTTGTGAGAGCTCAATCCTGCAGGGCCCACGCTCCGTATCGATCCCCGGGGTTTGGATGCGAGTCCGCCATTCCCTCGCTGAGGCTGGGTTCGCCCGCGTCTTGTCGGAGAAAATCTCCACCCGAGCCACCAAGCGCCCCGAGCTGGAGGCCGCACCCGTCCGGCATCGTCTTCACGGTGCTCGCCGCGATGTCCGGCATGGAACGCGAATACGCAACCAGGAGATGAGCCTGCGATACATCGCCAAGCGCCCTGTCATCACCAAGGGCGCGAAGAAGGGCCGGCATCCCTCGCCCGCCACCGTCATGTGGATGCTCCGCAAACACGACGAGCAGATGGCCGCCGCGGTGAGTACGTGATCCCCCGCTACTGTGCGGCCGGTGTCTGCGCCAAGGGCTGTACCGCAGGACACCAGGGCCTAGGAGGTCGGACCCTGACCGCTGTTGCCGTCGCTCCTGCAAGGTGACGGAGGGCCTACCGGTCAGAGTTCCCCGCGCGCTCCAGGACCCGGTACGCCGTCGCCCGGCTCACGGAGAACAGTTCGGCGAGATCGGCGACGGTGCGCTCGCCACTGCGGTATCGGGAGGACCGGCCGGGGACCGACTTCGAGGGGACGGACTGCCATCGCCAAGGGTGTCGCCGGAAAGTCATTTGTTGTACGTTAGCGCTAACGGTAGCGCTAACGTAGCCGTTGTGACCGCCTCCGCCACACTCCTTGGATGGTGCTTCCATGACCGACTACCGAGGGCTCACCTGGGACCATCCGAGAGGTACGGTCGCCCTGCGCACCGCCGCCTCGCGTTTCTCCGGGGAGAGTCACGAACACACCCTCGCCTGGGACAGCCAGCCTCTGGAGGGCTTCGAGTCCCACCCCGTGGGCGATCTGTGCGCGCGGTACGACCTCGTCGTTCTCGACCACCCCCACCTCGGGGACGCGCTGGAGGCCGATGCGCTCCAGCCGCTGGACGAACTGCTGCCCGCGGCGGTCGTTCAGGAGTGGCGGGCCACGACGGTGGGATCCGCCGACCGCTCGTACACTCTCGACGGCCGGCTGTGGGCCGCGCCACTGGACGTGGCGACGCAGGTCGCGGCCCTGCGCCGGGCATCGGTGCCCGAGCCTCCGCGGACGTGGGGCCAGGCGCTGGAGCTGGCCGGCGCGGTGCCCAGCGCTCTGTCCCTGGCCGGGCCGCACGCCCTGCTGACCTACTTCTCGCTGTGCGTGGCCCTCGGCGACGCCCCGGCCACCCGGGCCGATGCCGCGCCATTGGTCGGCGGCGTGGCAGGTGTGGCGGCGCTGGAGATGATGCGCGACTTCTTCGACCGCTGCGACCCCGCCACGGCCGAGCTGAATCCGATAGCGCTGCTGGAGCGGGTAGCGGAGGGACGGATCGCCTACTGCCCCTTCGTATACGGCTACGTCAACTACGCGTCGGCCGAAGGCAGCCCCGTACGCTTCGCCGATGTGCCCCATTGCCGGCCCGGTGGACGGCTCGGTTCCGTACTGGGGGGAACCGGACTGGCCGTCTCACGCCGGACGCCGGTGACCGAGGAACTCGTCCAGCACATCGTCTGGCTGCTGTCCGCCGACACCCAGCGGGGATTTCTGCCCCGGCACCAGGGGCAGCCCGCCCGGTGCGAAGCATGGACCGATCCCGCCGTGAACGAGCACAGCGGCAACTTCTACACGGACACCCTCGCCACCATCGAGAGCGCCTGGGTACGTCCCCGCTACCCCGGCTACACGGCGTTCCAGCGGGTTGCCTCGGAGCTGATCCGGGACGGCCTGCTGACGGGCCGTCCGGCCGCCGCGTTGTACGACGACCTGGAAGCGCTCCACCGCGGCACAAGCGTCGCGACGGGAGCCTGACCGGAGCGACAGGCGGTGCCACCGCTCGCGAAACGGCCTTGTGGAGGACTTCCGTGAAGAGCCGCATACCTGAAAGCGTCCGGTCGCTGCGTGATCACACCGCCGCGAGCACCCTCGACCGCCCCGAAAAGCTGAATGCAGTCACCGGATCGATATCGGCCGAGCTGAAGCGTCTGGCCGACCGGTGCAACAACTCCGACGGGGTGCGCGCCGTCATCCTCACCGGCGCCGGGGAACGCGCCTTCTGCGCGGGTTCGGACATCACCGAAGCCGACGCGTACGCCACGCCCTGGGACTTCCGGAACCGCGCCGACTACTGCGACTCGTTCCGTCGGCTCCGCAAGCCGCTGATCGCAGCCGTGTGGCCCGCGAGATCGCGGGGACCATCGCTTCCCGCGCACCGATCGCCGCCGAGACGGCCAGGGCCGTCCTGCGGGCGGCGGCGACGATGCCGATGGACCAAGCACTGACCTATGAACGCGATCTGCAGACCGTGTGCTTCGCCACGGAGGACACGGCCGAGGGCCGCACGGCCTTCAGTGAGAAGCGTCGACCGGTATTCCACCGAAAGTAGGCATCCCATGACATCCGACATTCCCACCACCACGGTGACGCTGGAGCTGTCCGCCGAGGCCACCCTCCCCGAGGACGGCACGGCCGGAAGTCTGCTCGCCAGAATCTGGAACCCCGAAGTGGACGGGCCCTCGCCGGCCGCCGTCCGCGAGGACGGCGTCTACGACATCTCCGGCGACTTCTCCACGGTCTCCCGGCTGTGCGAGGAGAAGCAGCCGGCCGCCGCGCTGGCCGAGGCGACCGGACCACGGATCGGGAGCGTCGACGAATTGCTGGCACAGACCGTCCGTCGCCCCGACGACCCGGGCGTGGCGCACTTCCTGGCCCCCGTGGACCTCCAGCCGGTGAAGGCCGCCGGTGTCACCTTCGCGAGTTCCATGGTGGAACGCCTTATCGAGGAGCGCGCCAAGGGCGACCCGGGCGCCGCCGCAGCCATTCGCGCGGAACTGGCCGAGGTCCTCGGAGGAGATCTGCGCAGCCTGCGCCCGGGAACGCCCGAAGCGGCCGAGGTCAAGAGGCGCTTGGTGGCCCGGGGCGACTGGAGCCAGTACCTGGAGGTCGGCATCGGGCCCGACGCCGAGATCTTCACCAAGGCACTGCCGCTCTCGGCGGTCGGTCCGGGCAGCCGCGCCGGGGTACTGCGCGAATCGGAGTGGAACAACCCCGAACCGGAAGTCGGCCTGGTGGTCTCCTCCCAGGGGGAGATCGTCGGCGCGACCCTGGGCAATGACATCAACCTCCGTGACTACGAGGGGCGTTCGGCGCTCCTGTTGCCCAAGGCCAAGGACAACAACGCCTCCTGTGTGCTGGGCCCCTTCGTCAGGCTCTTCGATGACACCTTCGGCCTCGACGACGTCCGGTCCGCGACCGTACGCCTGGAGGTGTACGGGACGGACGGCTACGTCCTGATCGGCAACTCGTCCCAGGGGGAGACCAGCCGGGCACCGGAGGACCTGGTCCGGCAGCTGATGGGAGCGCACCACCAGTACCCGGACGGGGTGGTTCTGCTGCTCGGCACTATGTTCGCCCCCGTCAACGACCGCGGCGAGCCCGGACGGGGCTTCAGCCACCGCCCCGGGGACGTGGTCCGCATCTCGACGCCGGAGCTGGGCACGCTGGCCCACGAGATCCGGCACTCCCAGGACTGCACGCCGTGGACCTACGGAGTGCGGGCACTGATGGCCGGCCTCGCGCGCCGCGGGCTGTTGTGACGGGGGAGCCGCCGGCGGCCGCGAGCGCCTGTATCACGGCGGCGATGGCGGAGTGCGGTCCCTGATCCGGGCGATGAAGGCCGCGGGGGCGGCCGAGGGGATCGAGGTCAACGCGCCCCCGGCCGGCCGGCGCACCCGCCGGGTTTCCGCCCGACGCCCGGCTTCCTGTCCCGCCCCCGGGCACGGCAGGAGGCCGGGTGTCAGGCGCTGCCGCGGTGACGGATCTCGAAACCCATGTCCACCTTCGTCGTCTCCGGCCGCTCCCCCCGCATCCTCTTCAGCAGCATGCGGGCCGCCTCCTGGCCGATGGTGGTGTTGGGGAGGGCCACCGTGGTCAGTCCGGGCCGCAGCATCCGCGACAGCTCGAAGTCGCCGAATCCCGACACCGCGATCTCGTCCGGCACGGCGATGCCGTGTGAGGCCGCCGCGAGCAGCGCCCCGTTGGCGAAGATGTCGGTGGAGAAGACGAGGACGTCGCTCTCGGGGTGCGCCTGCCGGGCGACCTCCAGCAACTGTCCTCCCGACTCCAGGGTCAGCGGGTAGGCGGAGGCGTCGACCACCCGTGGTTCCTGGCCGGGCCAGTAGGTGTTCACCGCACGCAGATAACCGTCCAGTCGCCGCCGTGAGCGGTGGTCGCCCTCCAGCAGCGAACCGACGAAGCACAGGTCGCGGTATCCGGACTCGTGCAGGTACGAGACCATCGCGTACATGGCGTCCTCGTTCGAGAAGCCGACGAGGGTGTCCAGCGGTGTGTCGGTCCAGTCCCAGGTCTCCACGACGGGGACCCGCGAAGCCTTGAGCATCTTGATCACTGCGGGACTGTGCAGGGCGCCCGTCATGAAGAACCCGTCGGGGCGTCGGCCGAGCAGTGAGCGGATGAGTTCCTCCTCCTGCCTGTCGTCGTAGTCCGTGTATCCGAGCAGGAGCTGGTAGCCCTCCGGGGCCAGCACCGAGGACAGGCCGGTCAGCGTCTCGGAGAAGATGGAGGCCGAGAGCGAGGGGATCACCGTGGCGACGATCTTGCTGCGGTTCGACGCCAGATTGCGCGCGGACAGGTTGGGGACGTACCCGGCCTCACGCAGCGCGGTCCGTACCCTGTCCCGGGTCGCCGGACTGACCTCGTCGGGTATCCGCAGGACTCGGGAGACGGTCTGCGCCGATACTCCGGCGATCGCGGCGACATCCTGAAGTGTCACGGACCGGGTGCCGGAGCGGCGCCGGCGAACCGGGTCCGCCGCGGCGTCGCGGCTGCTCATGCTGGGCTTCGCCCCTCTGCGCTAAGTGATGATCAGGGATTGCGTTCCGCACAACTCTACGCAGTCGTACCCCTTCTCCGAGCACGCTTCGGAGCAGTCGAAGTCGTGCGTGGCAACGCTCCGTATTGCTAGCGGCCGATGTCCGTCATGTTTCTTCCAAGGTCTTCTGTTAGCGCTACCGATAGCGCTAACATCAATCGCATGCACAGGGATTGTCCCTTTCGCTTCCTTTCCGACTCTATGTGAAGAGGCTGCTCATGAAGGTTCTCGAAGGGATCCGTGTACTCGATCTCTCGATCGCGATGTCCGGACCGTTCGCCGCCATGAAACTGGCGGACCTCGGAGCCGACGTGATCAAGGTCGAACCCACGACGGGGGAGTGGCAGCGCCACGCGGCGGCCGGCGGTGCCCAGGGCAACGAGGTCAACGCCTCGTTCCTCTCCCTCAATCGCAACAAGCGCAGCCTGTCCATAGACCTCAAGTCGCAGGAGGGCGGCCGGCTGCTGCGCGAGCTGGTGGCGACCGCGGATGTGTTCCTGCAGAACTACCGCCCAGGAGTCGCCCAGCGCCTGGGCGTGGACTACGAGACGCTCAAGGTCATCAAACCCGACCTGGTGTACGTCTCCGTCTCCGGATACGGGGAGAGCGGGCCGTACGCCAAGCGGCCGGGCCAGGACCTCCTTCTCCAGGCCATGAGCGGGGCTCTGTTCAGCGCAGGTGAGCCCGGCGCGGCGCCGACTGCGGCTCCGTACTTCCTGGTCGACGCCTTCGCGGCCTACTCCGCCTTCGAAGGCGCTCTCGCCGCGCTCTTCCACCGTCAGCGGACCGGCCAGGGGCAGTTGGTGGAGGTCAACATGCTCGACGCGATCATCGCCGCCCAGATGCAGGAGATCACCGTGCGAACGGTGGGCGGGGTGCGCCAGAGCCGCAGCGAACACATCCACGCCCACAGCTACATCCGCGCCCCGTACGGGATCTACCCCACCCAGGACGGATATCTGGCGCTCTCCTTCGCCGAACCCGCTGTCCTGGCCGAGCTGATGCACGACCCCCGGCTGGCCGGCTACGAGGCGGAACGCGACGGCTTCGGCAAGCGCGACGAGATCTCGGGGCTGGTCGAGGAGAACCTGAAGGGACGGACCACCTCCCACTGGCTGGAGACGCTGGGCTCGGCGGGAGTGTGGTGCGGGCCCGTCTACGACTACGACCAGCTGATGGCGGACCCTCAGGTTGTGCACAACGGGTCGTTCCTCACCTACGAGCACCCCACCGAGGGGACTGTCACCACCCCTGGATTCCCCTTCAAGCTGGCCGCCAGCCCGCAGACCGTGGAGCGCCCCGCTCCCGTCAACGGCCAGCACAGCCGGCAGGTACTGAGCGAACTCGGGCTCCCTGAGGACGTCATCGCCCGCCTGGCGAAGGACGGCGTCGTCTTCTGCGCCCCCGTCGAATAGCCGCAGGACCCGCTCCTCACCCGAGAGCACCCCACAGAGCGCAGCGAGAGGGCTGAGCACACCCGTCAGCGAGATGATCCATCACAGCAATGGAGCAGATATGGATACGTCCCCAACCCCCGTCACAGGCAGAGCCACGACCCAGGCCCGCCGGGCCTCGATGGCCTCGGCGGTGGGCAGCCTCGTCGAGTGGTACGACTTCGGCCTCTACGGTGCCGCGGCGACCCTGATCTTCAAGGACTACTTCTTCGGGACCGACGACCCGTTCGTCGGGCTCATGGCGTCGTTCGCCACCTTCGCGGTCGGCTACCTCGCCCGCCCCTTCGGGGGCATGGTGTTCGGACATCTCGGCGACCGGATCGGCCGCAAGCCGGTGATGGTGGTCACCCTCGCGCTGATGGGCATCAGCACCATGCTGATCGGCGTGCTGCCCAGCCACGACAGCGTGGGCTTCCTCGCTCCGCTGCTCCTGGTCGTCCTGCGACTGGCCCAGGGCCTCGGCGCGGGAGCCGAGTACGCCGGCGCCGTGGTCCTGTCCTCCGAGTCGGCTCCGCCGACGAGGCGCGGCTTCTATGCGTCGTGGTCGGGCGCGGGCGTATGGATCGGCTCGGCACTGGGGCTCTCCGTCTTCCAGGGCGTGCTGGCGCTCACCGGCGACGGCTTCTACACCTGGGGATGGCGCCTGCCCTTCCTGCTCAGCCTGCTGCTGCTGGCCGTCTCCTTCTACATCCGCCGCAAGGTGACGGAGACGGACTCCTTCGAAGCGGTCAAGGAGTCCGGTGACGCCCCGAAGGTCCCGCTCGCCCAACTGCTGCGTACGGAGAAGCGCCGTCTCCTTGTCGCCCTGGGATCCAACGTCATCCTGAGCGGATACTCGTACATCCCCCAGGTGTGGATCCTGAGCTACCTCACGGACAACGTCGGACTGGCAGCCGGTCTCGCGTTGGCGGTGAACGCCGTGGTACTGGTGTCGGGGGCCGTCTTCATGCCGCTCTTCGGCGCTCTCGGCGACCGCATCGGACGGCGCAGGCTCTTCCTCTACGGAACCGCCTTCGGGATCCTGTGGCCCTTCCCGATGTTCGCGCTGATCGACACCCACAGCACTCCGGTGATCATCGCGGCGCTGGTGATCTGCTTCATCTGCTCCGTCACCGTCTGTTACGCCGCTCAGGCCGCCTTCCTCCCCGAGATGTTCCCGCCCGCACTGCGTTACTCGGGTGTGGCCTTCGCCCGCGAGACGAGCGGCGCGATCCTTGCCGGTACGACCCCGCTGGTGGCGACGGCGCTGTACAAGGCCGCGGACAGCTGGTGGCCCATCGCGGTCTGCATGGTCGTCTACGCCACGATCGCGCTCGTGTCGGTCCACTACTCGAAGTACTTCAGGTCGGATGCCCGCCAGGGCAACGACACGGACTTCGCGGCAGAGGAGGCATGGGTCTCCTCCGGCCCGGCCGACGGCAGTCCGGCAGCGAAGGCGGTGGTCTGACCATGCGGCTCGTCGAGCGCTATTTCGAGGACTACACGGTGGGAGAGGCCCAGGAGGGCGGCTCACGGACACTGGACCAGAGCGACATCAGCACCTTCGCCGGACTGACCATGGATTTCCATCCGGCACACATGAACCGCGCCTTCGCCGAGGAGCGATTCGGCGGTCGGCTCGTCCACGGTGTGCTCACCTTCGGACTGGTCGTCGGACTCACCGTTGAGTACAACCCGTGCGCGGTGGCGTACGGCTACGAGCGCATTCGCTTTCCCCGGCCCGTTCTCGCCGGCGACACCATCTCGGCCTGCAGCGTCGTCACCGAACTGCGCGATCACCGCAGGCCCGGCATCGGGCTCGTGACCAAGCAGTACACCGGCACCAACCAGAACGGTGAGACGGTCCTGTCCTGCCTGCACATCCTGGCCGTCGACCGGCGCGGTTGATCCGTCCCACGGGGGCGCGGCCTCCCGCAGCGCCCCCGCCACCCCCCTTTCTTGACGAGGTACACAGCCATGCCCCTCAACGGAGCCATGTTCATCGGCGCCGAACGACGCCAGGGCGCCGGTCCGGCAGCCCGCTCGGCCGACCCCCGGACCGACCAGCCACTGGAACCGCCCTACCCCGCGGGCGGAGCGCAGGACGTCGGCGACGCGTGTGAGCGCGCCGCGCTGGCCGCCGCGCACTATCGCTCCGTGCCGCCTGCCGAGCGGGCCGCGTTCCTGGAACGGATCGCCTACCGCATCGAGGAACTGGGAGACGAACTCATCGACCGGGCCGTCACCGAGAGCGGCCTGCCCCGGGGACGGATCAGCGGAGAACGCGACCGCACCACCGCGCAGCTCCGTCTCTTCGCCGAGGAGGTCCGCGCCGGAGAATGGGCTGAGGTGCGCGTCGACCCGGCCCCGCCCGTCGGCCGTCGCGCGGCAGGACCCGACCTGCGCCAGCGGCATCTTGCCGTCGGGCCGGTGGCGGTCTTCGGCGCGAGCAACTTCCCGCTGGCCTTCTCCGTGGCCGGCGGGGACACCGCGGCGGCCCTCGCCGCGGGCTGTCCGGTGGTGGTGAAGGGCCACCAGGCCCATCTGGGCACCTCCGAACTCGTCGGCTCCGCCGTGGCGGAGGCAGTCCGGGACTGCGGACTGCCCGGGGGAGTGTTCTCGCTCCTCTTCGGGGCCGGCAGCGATCTCGGGCAGGCCCTGGTGGCCGATCCCCGGATCCGCGCGGTCGGTTTCACCGGCTCGCAGGCCGGTGGCCTCGCCCTGATGCGTACCGCCGCGGCCCGCCCCGTCCCGATCCCGGTGTACGCCGAGATGAGCAGCGTCAATCCGGTCTTCCTGCTGCCGGGCGCACTGCGCGAGCGGGCCGATGACCTGGCCGAGGGGTTCACCGGATCGCTGACGCTCGGCGCGGGACAGTTCTGCACCAACCCCGGCTTGGTGATCGCGGTGGCCGGAGAAGAACTGGACCGGTTCGTCGCGTCCGCTTCGGCGGCCATAGGCCGCAGTACCGCACAGACCATGCTGACCTCCGGCATCCATCGGGCCTACGAACAGACCACCGCCGGGCTGCGGGCCAATGAAGGGGTCCGGGAGATCGCCACGGGCTTGCCGGGAGAGGGTGAGAACACCGGGACAGCCCGGCTGTTGACCGTCGCCGCCGACGACTTCCTGAAGAACCCCGGGCTTCAGGACGAAGCGTTCGGCGCCGCGTCGACCGTGGTCGTCTGCCGGGACCAGGAGCAGCTGACCCAGGTGGCCGGCGCGCTGCGGGGACAGCTCACCGCGACGGTCCACCACGGCGAGGGGGACGGTTCGTCGGCGACGGAACTCCTGCCCGTTCTGGAGGACACGGCAGGCCGAGTGCTCTTCGACGGGTGGCCCACCGGAGTGGAAGTGAGCCACGCGATGGTGCACGGCGGGCCCTTCCCCGCCACGTCCGACGGGCGCACCACCTCGGTGGGGACGCTGGCGATGCGCAGGTTCCTGCGCCCCGTCTGCTACCAGAATCTGCCCGCTGGGCTCCTCCCGCCGGAGGTCTCCGACGACAACCCCTACGACATGCCCCGGAGGACCGATGGCATCAGGGTGAGCTGAACTGGATTTTGCAGCGGCTCCGAAGCCAGGCGTCAGCGCGTCGACAACCAGGGAGGCGCGGTGGTGACCGGCCATCGAGTCCGACGATCTCGCGGGTGGCCAGGTCCAGCCAGGTCGCCAGATACAGCCGGCCCTCGTCGGTAGGGATGTAGGTGATGTCACCGGCCAGTATCCGGCCCGGGGCGTCGGCCGTGAAGTCGCGGCCGATCAAGTCCGCGGCGGGCACCGCCCTCTTCGCCGGACGGGTCAGCGACCGGCGCTTGCGCCGAGTGACCCCGGCGATGCCGCGCTCACGCGTGATCCGCTCCACTCGCTTGCGGTTGACCCGCCGGTCCAGCCTGCGCAGCTCGGCATGAATACGCGGCACCCCGCAGTTGCACCATGAGGCGATGTACAACACGGTGATCCCGTGATGCCAGGGCATCGTCGGCGGCCCGGCGGGCGGCGCGGGCCTGCTCGCCGGGCAACCAGGCGTAGAAAGAGGACCGGGCCACCTTCAGCAGCCGGCACAACAGAGCGACTCCGCGGGTGGTCTTCTCCGCCTCGATGAACGCGTACACCTCGCTCATCGATCGCTCTCCTTCGCGAAGAAGACCGCCGCTGTTCGCAGCACCTCGATTGCCCATGTGAAGCGGTTCGACGTGGCACCTGACGGCCGACTCTTCCGGAACCAGGCCGGCAACTACGTGGACGCTGCCGCCTACGGCATCACGTGGGCGCGGGCCCGGGCCCGGGAGCACGCCCTGATTCGTACTGAGCGCAGTTCTCGCCTGGCCAAGCGACCTTACGATCTCCGGCACGCCGGGATCTCGTTCTGGCTCTACTCCGGAGTGGACCCGGCCGAATGCGCCCGTCGCGCAGGCCAGAGCATCGAGGTTCTCTTCCGCCACTACGCCAAGTTCCTCGACGGCCTGCGAGAGCAGGCGAATTGCCTCATCGAGCAGTCCATGAACGAGTGGCAGCGCGTCAGCCAAGGTGAGGCACTCTAGGGCTGAACCGGGGGTTTGGTCCGTGACTGGTTCGGAAGCACTGGTCAGGACGAGTACAGGTGTGGGAGGAATGGGGAGTTGGCGCGCAAGCCGGGCTCGGT
This sequence comes from Streptomyces sp. NPDC006510, assembly GCF_040611955.1. Lineage (NCBI taxonomy): Bacteria > Bacillati > Actinomycetota > Actinomycetes > Kitasatosporales > Streptomycetaceae > Streptomyces > Streptomyces sp. NPDC006510. The sequence goes on from NZ_JBEXPH010000106.1 coordinate 14,270, forward strand.
CGAGAGTGGGCTGGGCGAAAGGCGCCTGACGGGTGAAGACCCAGGTCAGGCGCCTTTTTTCGTGCGTCTGGAAGAAGCCCAGCTTCTTCGGCGAGTACGACACCAGCAGATTCTTCGCCTGCTGGTGGTACAGGACTCGCATGTATCTGACCTGCATAGATGGCTTAAGCGGAGGCAGTTGCATTTCCGTTGGCCCGGGGATGGTCCGGATCTTGATTGCCTTTCCATCGGTTTTCGTGCGGCGGGCGGTCGCCTGGAGTGCCGGTCAGTTGTCCCGGAGGGGACCAACCAGCCTGATGGGCGGTTGCGGAGCGCTGACCAGCATGGAGGGGTACCGGCGGGGTGCGGGGGAGTGACCTGGCGGGTAGTGCCGTGCGTACTCCCCGGACTTCCGGCAGCCAACGCGTTCCTTGAGGCCGGTTCCGCCGATGAAAGCCACCGGCATGGACGGGGCCGCGCAGTGGATCGGAAAAGCGTGCAGCCTGCGCCACAGGCGTCGCCTGCTGTCCGTCGTGCTGCCGGTCTCCTGCTCAGGAAGCCGTGTCTCCGGGATCCTCGGGATGGTGGGTGCGGTACACCAACTCGTCGGGGTGCCGGATGACCCTGGCCAGCCGCCAGGCGGCGTCGTACGACATGAGTCCGTGGCGCAGGCGCATCGATCCGGTCCGTCCGCGGGGTCTACGGCCTGGTAGGCGCGCCGGCCAGGACTTCCACCTTGCCTGTGTCGAGCGAGTAGTAGGCGCCGGCCACGGCAAGGGTGCCCTTCGCCACGAGCGGGGCCAGGTCCTGGTTGGAGCGCAGGTCGGCAGCGGTCAACTCGACCTGCGCGCGGGCCATGGTCTCGACCGGATCGGAGCCGCCCTCCCGGGCTGCCTGCTCGTAGGCCGGCCGCAGAGCCCTGGCGATCGCATCCAGGTTGCCGGGGAGTGGCTTGCCGTCACGGATGGATCTGTAGGCTGCCGCGACGGCGCCGCAACGCTGATGCCCGAGGACCACGATGAGCGGAGTGCCGCTTGTCATGGGCCCGTACTCCACCGACCCCGTGACCACCGGGCCGACCGCCTCCCCTCCCGTGCGCATCACGTAGAGGTCACCCAGTCCGGTGTCGAAGAGGAGTTCCGGCGGCACCCGGGAGTCGATGCACGAGAGGATCGCCCCGAAGGGTTCCTGCTTCTGGGCCACGAACTCGCGCCGGTCCGGATCCCGGTCGGGATGCCGAAGGTCTCCGCTCACCCAGCGTTCATTGCCGTCCATCAGTCTCGCGAACGCCTCGGTGGGCGTGCTCGGCCGCGCGTTCGGTGAAGTACTGGCCGCCGGCGGTGTGGCGCTCGTCGAGGAGCACCCCGTGAGCGCGACCGAGGCGACCACGAGTCCGCCGGCGAGCAGCGTTCTGCGATCCGGATGTTCTGATCCGCCCATCGGCGCTGTCGCTTTCAGTTCACTGAGATGGGTCCGTACATCTCGACCAGGGCGATTGTTCAGCGTTGTGTGGGAGCACGACGACAGGCGCAAGCGGGTGCGGCCCGCTGTGCCACCGACGGCCCACAGAACCGGCTCGGGCAGCTGAGTGCCTGATGCGCGTGCCGGGCCTGCGGAACGTGAGCCCACGCGGCGGCGCCGGTGGCATCGCGCAGGTGAAAACCGGTCACGTGCGTGCCGGTCCCTGTGGGGGTACGTGCTGGGACAGGCGGCGGATTCGAGCCTGGTATGAACCGATGCAAGGCGGGCGCGATTTCAAGATCTTCAGGGCACTTCTATTCGGGCAGGTGGTAGATGGCGAGGGCCGCGGTGTCGTCGTGGAGGTGGTTGTTGCTGTAGATGAGGAGATCGTGGTGGAGGCGGTCGAGGAGTTCCCGGGGCTGGAGAGGGCCCCAGGAGAGGACGCGCTGGCGGAGGGGGTAGAAGGCCCCGGTGCGGTCGCGTGCTTCGGTGACGCCGTCGGTGTAGAGCAGCAACTGGTCGCCGGGACCGAAGGGGTACTCATCGACCCGGTAGGCCTCTGTGAGGTGCATGCCCAGGTTGAGGGGTGGTGCGGGGTCGGCCGTCTCCAGTTCAGTGACCCCGTCGGAGCGGATGAGGAGAGGTGGGGGGTGGCCGCAGTTGACGATGCGGACCACGCGACTGCGGGGGATCTCCGCGAAAACAGCGGTGACGAAGCGCTCGCCCACGTCGTTTCCGGCCAGGCGGGCGGCTCTGCGATTCATGCTCGTCTCCGCCCGGCGGGCAACGGCGGCGAGGTCGGGTTCGTCGTGGGCCGCCTCGCGGAAGGCGCCGAGGAGGGTGGCGGCAGTCTCGACGGCGGGGAGTCCCTTGCCGCGGACGTCGCCGATGACGATGCGGAGTCCGTACGTGGTGGGGACGGCCTCATACAGGTCACCGCCGATGCGTGCTTCCGCAGCGGCGGACAGATAGAGGGCTTCAACCAGAAGTGGGCCGATGCGGTGCGGGACCGGGCTCAGCAGGACATGCTGCGCGATCTCGGCCACGAAGCGCACGTTGGCGAGGGTGCGTTCCCGGCGCACGCGGTGGGCAGCCAGGAATGTTCCGAGGACGCCGACCACAGCGGTGCTCAGGTAGGTGGCCACGTAGTGGCGCTCCCACACATAGCTCACCGGGCGGCCCGCGCAGCACGGGGTGCCGGCCAGGACTCCTTCGAAGGCGATCGCGAACACGGTGACGCCGGCGACGGCAGTGGGGCCGTGGGCGAAGGCTGCGATCACGGGGAGGGCGATGAGTAGGAAGCTCACCGGCCACTGCACGGGCGTAAGGGGTTCGAGCACCAGGATGCCCGCGACATAGAAGGCGGGCAGCCACCGCATCCACGCGGGCGCGGGCGGCACCTGTGGGCCCCCACCGCCGGGCGGCGCCGCCCAGCCACTCGCCGCCCTGGGGCGGCCCGGCCACCTCACTGCTCACTCCGTCGCAGAGCGAGCGGAGCAAGCGTGGACGCTGCCCAGTCGAAGTACGAAGCCGCCGTGTGGGCCTGCATGCGGACGTTGCTCCTGGCGGCTCCACTCAAACAGGCTGCACACGCGGGACTCCCGGCACATGATGTGGGCAAGACGTCCATCCTGCTGCCCCGCAACGTTTCGGGCCGACCATTGCTCCAGCCAATGGCATGTCAGGATCTTCGCGCGGGGGCCTCTATGCCGTTCGTCAAGCCCGAGGTGATCACGCGGCGGCTGCCTCGGGCCGGTGTGATTCGTAGAAGGTGCCGTCGCGGGGCATGGCGAACAGGACGCTGACGCGGTGGCGGGCGAGGTGGAGGAGGGCCTGGGTGTTGGTGTCCTGAACGTGAAAGGGAACTGTTTGTACGGCAGCTCTTTTCGATCCCAACTTGCCACAATCGGTCGGATGCGGTCCCGTCAGCGGCCCGTCACCGTCTTTGTGGCCTCGCAATGAGGCTCCCGGCCCCGGGGGTTCAGGTTCCGGAAGCGTGGGCCGTCTTGGGGTCATACATTTCGAACAGGGCCGCAGTTCGTGCCGGCTGCTTGGCGTGTTCGTCGGTCAGGTCGGCGAGGCGCGCGACCGCTGCCCTGTTCCTCGCGAATCAGGGCGTAGGCAATTGAGAGCAGATCCTTTCGGATCGGGCGAAAGGCCGCAGGCAGGTTGCCGCAGGAACCGGCTGTGAAGGTCTTGGACTCCGCGCTGAAGGGCGAAATCGTCGGCCTCGGCTGCGCATGTCGAGTGGAGCACGGGGTTCGGAGTTTGTGGCAGGTGCGACCGCGGAACATCGCGAACGGCATGCTGATGCGGCGGCGGGCGAGGCGGAGGAGGGTTTGGAAGTAGGGCATTCCTCGCACTTGGCATCTGTCGGGGCAGGTGCGGGAGGCGAGGTGTCGCAGGACCACGAAGAACATGACTCGTGCGAAGGTCCCTGGCTCCGATTCAGCCGGGCTTGCGGGCATTGTGCCGTTCGGCGTAGGCGCCGACGACGGCCTGTCCCGCAGCCGCGGAACCGTGGACGGCTGATCACTCGCTGGCACCGCACCCAGACGGAGACCAGTCAGCCGTACACCAACGACTGGCATGGTGATCTCATGGAAGGAGTCGGGTGGAACGGAACCGTTGCGCGGACCTTCTGCGTGTGTGTGTGTGTGCGATCGGCGGGGTGGTGCTGGGCCACTGGCTGCTGGTCAGCATCACGTACCGGAGTGGGCATCTGTCTGGTCTCGATGCTCTTCAGTACGTCGGCTGGGGCCGCTGGTTGACCTTGCTGCTGCAGGTCATGACGGTGTTCTTCGTGGTCGGCGGGTATGCCAACGCCATCTCCTGGACGGCCCACCAACAGCGAGGGGAAGGCTGGACCAACTGGCTGCGCGGCCGGATGCTGCAGTTGCTGTGGCCGACGACGGTGTACGTCGTGGTGGGCGCACTCGCCGTCACCGTGGCCCGCATCGCCGGCGTGGACATGGCCGCTCTGGCCCGCGCAGGGTGGCTTGCCACCCTGCATCTGTGGTTCCTGCCCGTCTACCTGCTGCTGATCGCGCTCACCCCGCTCCTGCTCGCCGCGCACCGGCGGTGGGGACTGGCGGTACCTGCGGTGATGGCCGTCGCGGCCGCGGGAGTGGACGCCGTGGTACTTGGCCCTCACCTGCCGCTGATCGGCTTCGCGAACTACCTGCTGGTGTGGGGGACGATGCACCAGTGGGGGTTCGCGTGGCAAGACGGCACGCTCACGCGTCCCCGGTGGCGCTGCGGGATGCTGTCCGCGGTGGGTGCCATGCTCCTCACCACGCTGCTGGTCTGGGGCCCCTTCCCCGTCAGCATGATCGGGACGGGGGCGCGGGTGGGCAACACAACCCCGCCGTCGATTGCCCTGCTGGCGTTCGCCGCCACCCAGACGGGACTGCTGCTCGCGGTCGAACCCGCCGTTGAGCGCCTGCTCGCCCACCCGTGGCGGTGGCGGCTGGTCTCCCGCCTCAATCGCACGGTCGTGACGGTCTACTTGTGGCACATGACGCCGGTGATCATCGTGGCCGGCACGTTCTATCCCACTGGCGTCATGCCCCAGCCGACCATCGGATCGGCCCAGTGGTGGGCCCTGCGCCCGGCGTGGATCACCCTCCTGACAGCGCTGCTGGTGCCCCTCACCGTGGGTGTGATGCGGACCCAGCGGCCGCTGCGTCTGCTGCCCGCGGGACTGGGAGCGGCCGGGTGGTGGTCGCCGGCGCTGGTGCTGTGTGCTCTGGGAGCCATCGTGCTGGCGTTGGTCAGGCTGGCCATCGACGGATTCGCCCCGGGCGGGCACGTGCCCGCGCTGGTGCTGGCAACCTACGTCTGCGGCCTCTTGGCTGCTTTGTGTTCGGGCCGCCCACCGTCAGGGCGAACAGGCTGAGTACCGGCGACGATCAGCACAGCGGCAGCGAGGACCTGCTCCGCACCCCGGCGGTGCGACTTCCGAAGCGCCCGGACAGCCGAGAAGGCCGCACCTCGGGCAGCGGCTGGAAACCCAGTGTGCGGGCGAGCGGGGTAGCGGCAGCACCGCCCCGACGGTGACCGCGCCGAGCGCGGCAAGCAGCAGGGGCAGGCTGAAGTGGCTGCGGAGTAACGGGATGCGGCGGGTGCGGATGGCAAGGACCACAAGGGTCTGGGTGGCGAGCGATTGGACGAACCATCCGGTAAGGAACTGGGCGGGCACGGAGTGGAAAACCCCGCAGCATGTTGCCGAAGGCCGCGAAGTCGAACAGCGGTGAGCACCGACTCGTCGTCTACACAGGGCCGGTCCTTCACGGAGCCTTTTCCAACCTGATGGTGTGGACAGGTAGTTGCCGGCCGGGCTGTACGAACTGACGAAGCTCCTGGTAGACGGGTTCACGACCAAGATCACCCGTGCCGACCAGGAGCCTTGTGTGCTTGTCCACCCATCGGCGATCGATCTGTCCAGCACGCACCTGCGTGACCTCGCTCAGCGCCTGGCTGCTCGCCGTCGCGAGATCGGCACCCGATGGCGGCGCATCACGCCGGGCCGTCAGGCCCTGCTGGTCCTGGCCCACCTGGCGTTGCGCCCGATGGCCGAGTGTTTCGCAATGCGGCCGGCGGCTACGTTGATGCAGCGGCCTACGGCAATACATGGGAGCGGGCCCGTAAGAAGGTCCTGGCTCCCAATGAGCAGCCGACGCTGCTCGCCAAGAGGCCCTATGGCCTCCGGCATGCCGGGATCTCGTTCTGGCTGCACTCTGGTGTGGATCCTGCCGAATGCGCGCGCCGGGCCGGCCAGAGCATCCAAGTGCTCTTCCAGTACTACGCCAAGTTCCTGGACGGTCTCCAGGAGCATTCCAACCGGCTCATTGAGGAGTCGATGCAGGAGTGGAGTCGGCGCAGCGAGGACAGCAGCCCCAAGGGCTGAGCTGCAAGCCGGCCCGTGTATGGCCCGGAACTGCTGGTCAGGACTGGGATATGGGTGGGATGAACTGGGAGAAGAAGAGTATTTCGACACCTCCCCATGGGGAGGGCCGGGCGCTCCCAGAAGGCGTCTGGCCCGGGAAAACCCCAGGTCAGGCGCCTTCTTTCGTGCCGCTAGAAGAAACCCAGCTTCTTCGGGGAGTAGGACACCAGCAGATTCTTCGTCTGCTGGTAGTGCTCCAGCATCATCTTGTGGTTCTCGCGGCCGATCCCGGACTGCTTGTAGCCACCGAACGCCGCGTGTGCCGGGTACGCGTGGTAGCAGTTCGTCCAGACCCGGCCCGCCTGGATGGCGCGGCCCGCCCGGTACGCGGTGTTGATGTCGCGCGTCCATACGCCGGCCCCGAGGCCGTACAGCGTGTCGTTCGCGGTCCCGATCGCGTCGTCGAAGTCGGAGAAGGAGGTGACCGCCACGACCGGGCCGAAGATCTCCTCCTGGAAGACCCGCATCCGGTTGTCACCCTCGAAGACGGTGGGCTGGACGTAGTAGCCGCCCGCCAGCTCGCCGTCGTACTCGATCCGCTGACCGCCCGTCAGGACCTTCGCGCCCTCCTGCTGGCCGATGTCCAGGTACGAAAGGATCTTCCGCAGTTGGTCGTCGGAGGCCTGCGCGCCGATCATCGTGTCCGTGTCCAGCGGGTGTCCGGGCACGATCCGTTCGGTGCGGGCGATACCCGCCTCCAGGAATTCGCCGTACATCCCGCGCTGGATCAGCGCGCGCGACGGACAGGTGCAGACCTCGCCCTGGTTGAGGGCGAACATGGTGAAGCCTTCGAGGGCCTTGTCGCGGAAGTCGTCGTTCGCGTTCCACACGTCGTCGAAAAAGATGTTGGGCGACTTGCCGCCGAGTTCCAGGGTCACCGGCTTGAGGTTTTCGGAGGCGTACTGCATGATCAGCCGTCCCGTCGTCGTCTCACCGGTGAAGGCGATCTTCGCGACGCGCGGGCTGGAGGCGAGGGGCTTGCCGGCCTCCGCTCCGAATCCGTTCACGATGTTGACGACGCCCGGCGGCAGTAGGTCGGCCACCAGCTTCAGCCATACGTGGATGGAGGCCGGGGTCTGTTCGGCCGGCTTGAGGACCACCGCGTTGCCCGCCGCGAGCGCCGGGGCCAGCTTCCACGTGGCCATCAGGATCGGGAAGTTCCACGGGATGATCTGGGCGACGACGCCGAGCGGCTCATGGAAGTGGTACGCGACCGTGTCGCCGTCGATCTCGCCGAGTGAGCCCTCCTGGGCGCGCAACGCCCCCGCGAAGTAGCGGAAATGATCGATGGCCAGCGGAATATCGGCCGCCAGGGTCTCCCGAACCGGCTTGCCGTTGTCCCAGCTCTCGGCGACCGCGAGCTCCTCCAGATGGGCCTCCATCCGGTCGGCGATCCTGTTGAGGAGCCCCGCGCGGTCGCCCGCCGCCAGGGCTCCCCAGGCGGGCGCCGCCGCGTGTGCCGCGTCCAGGGCCAGTTCGACGTCCTCGGCCGTACCCCGGGCGATCTCGGTGAAGGGGCGGCCGTTGACGGGGCTGGGGTTCTCGAAGTACTGACCACGGACGGGCGGTACGTACGCGCCGCCGATCCAGTGGTCGTAGCGGGACTCGTACGAAACGATGGCGCCCACGGCGCCCGGCGCGGCGTAACGGGTCATCTCTGTGGCCTCCCGGATCCGGTGCCGCCCGCCCTTGGACGGCCCTCGGCGCGAGGTTAGGCAGCGGCACGTTGCAACCCCGTTGCACGGGGGAGCGGCTACCGCTGCTCGGCGTCCAGCGTCCGGGCCCTGGCGAGCAGTGCCGGGCGCTGCGCGGCGGGAACGGCCGCGGCAAGTGCTTCCCAGACCGGGAGGTCGTTCTCGCCCCAAGGGCTGTACGCCCAGTCGGCCAGCAGTCCCGGGTCGCCGCGTGCGATGAGTGCCGCCCGCAACTGATCTTCGAGCCGACGCCGGAGCCGGATGACGGAGGGGGCCTGCGAGCCCGGCAGCAGAGGTCCCGCGTAGGCCCCGAGCGCCGCGGCCACCGAGCCCGACGCCAGTCTGCGCGCCACCGTGTCGAAATCGGCGTCGACCGGGGCGGCGAGCCGGTAGGGGCGGGAAAGGAGGAGTTCCGGACCGAGCAGCCGCCGCAGCCTGGAGAGTTCGGCGCGCAAGGTCACCGGGGTGACCGACTCGTCCTCGTACAGCTCGACGAGGAGTTCGTCGCCGCCGAGGCCCTCGGGGCGCCGGGCCAGCGTCGCCAGGATCTCGCTGTGCCGCCTGCTGAGCCGGATCCTGCGGCCTCCCGTCACCAGCAGTGCCTCGTCCCGGCCGAGCGCGCTGAGCCGTACGGTCTCACCGGCCGGCGCGGGGGCGAGCAGTGCGAGCTGCGACTCCGCGGCGCGTGCCACCGCCTGCACGAACGCGAGGCTGTGCGGATGGGCGAGCCGGTCCCCGCCGGTGATGTCCACGGCACCCAGGACCCGTCCGGTGTGCGGGTCGTGCAGCGGTGCCGCCGCGCAGGTCCACTGCTGGACCGGCCGCAGGAAGTGCTCGGCGGCGAAGACCTGCACCGGACGGTCCACGGCGATGGCCGTTCCCGGCGCGTTCGTCCCGGCCGCCGACTCGGCCCAGCGGGCGCCCTCCACGAAGTTCATCCGGCCGGCGGCCCGCAGGGTCGCCGCGGGTCCTTCGACCCACAGCAGTCTGCCGTGTGCGTCGCACACCGCGAGCAGATGCTCCCCGTCCGTCGCGTAGGCGCCCATCAGCTCGCGGATCACCGGCATGGCGGGGGCCAGCGGATGCCCCTCCCGGTACGGTCCGAGGTCGTCCGGGCCCAGCTCGACCAGGGCGGCACCGTCCGGGCTGACCCTGGCCCGCGCCGAGCGCCGCCACGACTCACCGACGACCGGCCGTACCGGCCGCTCCAGCCGGCCCGCCGTGGTGAACACCTCATGCGCGTGGCGCAGTTGGCCGATCCGCGCACCGGGGTCCGTATCGGCTGCCAGCGCCACCCAGGGATCCGTCAACTCACCCTCCCGTCCAGGTGCTTCGTGCCCGCCCCATCGTCGTCGCAGCCTGGCCACTGCGACAACTGCGGTGCACGGGGCAATCGGCCCGGGTGGCGCGAAGGCGGGTCAGCCCGCCGAGTACAGATTGACGAGTCGGATGTATCGCACCCAGTCCCAGTTCGGGCCGGGATCGGTGTGGTCGCTGCCCGGCACCTGGGCGTGGGCCAGGATGTGCGAGCGGTCCTTGGGGATGTTGTAGCGATCGCACACCGAAGCGGTCAGCAGCGCCGACTTCTCGTACATCGCGTTGGTGAAGTAGGAAGGCTGGTCCACCCAGCCCTCGTGCTCGATGCCGATGCTGCGCGTGTTGTAGTCCCAATTGCCCGCATGCCAGGCGATGTTCTTCTCCCGGACGCATTGGGCGACATAGCCGTCCGCCGAGCGCACCACATAGTGCGCGGAGACCTGCTTCGCCGGATTCTGGAAGATCCCGATCGTGTCCGGATACGTCTCCTGGGTCACATGGATGATCACATACTGGACCGGGTAGGCCGAAGGGCGGTTCGACGCCGTGTAGTTGGAGGTCGAGGCGGGAGTCCAGTGGGCGAGCGGGTAGTCCGTGTCGCCCGCGTTCGAGGCGGCCATGGCGCGGGTGGAGGCCGGGATCAGAGCGGCGACCGCCGTCGCTGCGGCGCCCTGGAGAATCCTTCTGCGGTGCATGAACACTCCTGTGGGGGGAGGGGGATGGGGTGGTGATGCCGCGGTGCGATGGTCAGGGGCTGGACAGCAGTGTCGCAGTCTCCCGCAGATGGCGGTGGAGCCCGCGATGGGGGTCGCCTGAAGGCAGCCACTCCTTGCGGATCTTCGCCACACAGGTGTAGTTGGTGTCGCACACATTGGCCAGCGGAGCCTCACCGGCCTGGCTGACCAGCTGATAGGCGTCGAGTTCGGACAGGCCGTAGTCGCGGGCGAGCCACTGCACCAGGTCCAACTGGGAGATCCGGAAGGCATCTTCGAGCGGGCGTGCGGAACCGGTCGACATCAGATGGGTGTCGGACTCGATGCGCGGCCAGGGCGTGGTGACACGCTTCAGCAGCTCGACGAGCACCACCGTGTTCATCGCGCACTCCACGGCGACTCCGCAGGTCTCGCCCTCGCCCTGACGGGCATGGCCGTCCCCCAGACTGAGCAGCGCACCCTCGACATTGACGCCCAGATAGCAGGTGACGCCCGCCCGCAACTCGGGCGTGTCCATGTTCCCGCCGTGCGCGTCGGGCACCAGCGCGGACCGTACCTCCAGGTTGGCCGGAGCCACCCCGACCGTGCCGTGCATCGGGTCCATCGGCAGTTCCACCTGGATGTCGCTGTCCCGGGCGCTGAACAGACAGGTGCGGCGCGCCCGGTCGAGCTGCCAGATCCATACCACCTCGGGCAGCGGAGCCTGCAACGACGCGGTGGTATGGGTCGAGGTGAGCGCCCCGAAGAGCGGCACGGTCGTCGAAGCGGCCCAGTCCCTGGCCGGTTCGACGGACACGAAATGCACCGCGACGGTGTCGCCGGGCTCGGCCCCCACCACATGGAAGGGTCCGGTCTGCGGGTTGAGGAAGGGGAACTCGCAGACCTCGGAGACCAGGTCCTTCTCGGAGCGGACCCGCCCGGCGAAGCAGTCCTCCGTGTACACGTCGAGGAACGTCCCCGGCTCGATCCGGGCGACCGGAGCCGCTCCGCCGAAGGTCCAGGCGTACTCACCCGCCTTGGGGCGGACGGTCAGGATGCGGGGGTCGTTCATGGCTGTACTGCTCCCGTCTCTGCTTCCCCGGCCGGCGCCGGGGTGTCGTCCAGATGGATCCGTCCGGTCTGTGCCACCCGCTCCGGATGCCTGCGCAGCAGCACCACGAGCACAACGATCCCGATCACCATCCAGACACCGACGACCGGACCGGCGTACGAGACGGGCGCGCTGAGTTCGGAGACGAAGTCGAACGCCGGGATTCCGGCGGCCGTCAGCAGCGCGGGGACGAACGCCGTGATGCCCAGCACCGGGAACAGGAGATGGAGTACGGGGTTGAAGGCGTCGCGCCGCCTCCGCAGGAAGTAACCGGCGCAGGACAGATTCACGATGATGTACACACCGATGATCACCGTGACGATCACGGTGGCCAGCAGCACGAATGCGGTCACCGGGTCGTAGCCGAAACCCAGCCCGAGCGCCGCGCCGACCGCGATCACGAACTGCACCGCCACGCCGGTGACGGGGGAGCGTCGTCGCGGGTGGAGCCTCGCGAACGCCTGCGGGAACACGCCGACGCGGCCCAGGGCGAACGCCGTCCGGGTCGACACATTGGCACACGCGTTGGCGTTGGCCACGGTCGAGTTGACCACGGCGAGGAAGAGCAGCACCCAGAACAGTCCGAACGAGGCGCGGGCCACGCCTTCCCACGAAGCCGCCCCCGATCCACCGAATCCGGCGAACCTGTCGGGCCCGAAGTACACGGACATCGCATAGGTGGTCAGGACATACACCAGACCGATGGAGAGCGCCGCGCCGAGCACCGCGCGCCGCATGGTGCGCCGCGGGTTCTTGGTCTCCTCGGCGAGCGGTGCCGCGGCCTCGAAACCCGCGAAGGCGAGCACGGTGTAGACCGAACCGGCGAAGATCCCGCTGATGCCGTCGAATCCTTCGGAGGTGTGCGAAGTGCCGAAAACCGACAGGGTGTTGTCGGCACCCGCCTGCCCGATGAGCAGCGCGGCGAAGACGACGAAGACGAGTACCTCGAAGATGCCGAGCACGGTGCCGAACCGGGCGGAGGCCCGTACGCCGAAGTATCCGGCGAGCGCGATGATCACCGCGCCCAGCAGCGACCACGGCCACCACAGCCCGGCCGGATAGGAGGACCACTCCTGGTGCAGCGTGCCCGCCGTCGTGAAGCCGAGCTGGAGCAGCAGCAAGGCGGGGACCAGCGCCTCGACGAAGACATAGCCCCAGCCGACCAGGAACCCGATGGCCGGATGCAGCCCCTGTGCGGAGTAGGTCGCGACGGAACCGGCAGCCGGCAGATGCCGGGCGAGTTCGGCGACGCACGAGGCGGTGAACAGGCAGGCGACCAGGGCCACCACCACCGACAGTGGCAGACTCCCGCCCGCGAACGCGGCGCCGGCCGGGATCGACGCGGCGATGGCCGCGGCGGGTGCCATCGCGGTGATGCTCTGGAAGAGGACCTCGCGCAGCCCGATCGCATCACGTAACAGTCCGCTGCCCGGTTCCCCCGACATCCCGTGGCCCCCTTGGCGTCCGATGACCGGAAGGTGTTGTCCGATGTGCGGCCGAGTGTCTCGCGCGCCCTACCGTACGGGCGCCGCGCGGGTGGCGGAAGACGGCAGGGGCCGAAATGGCAACTGTGGACAGGGGAGAGCGCCGGAATGTACGTCGATGTCGGTACGGGAGCGGGCCGTTGGGCTCAGCGACCGTGGTGCGAACGGAGTGTGGTGGGTGAAGTTCCGTTACTGAAAAGGGGGTTGATGATCCCGGCCCTCGGTGGGCAAGCGTCGGCGAGGGCCGGGATACGACAGGAGCGCCTGTGGGTCAGCCGCGCAGCGGGCGGGGTAGCTTCAGCAGTGTCACCGACGTCTCGATGCCGCTGTCGACCAGGCGGCCATCGGCATCGAACGCCTCCGGGCCATCGGTCATCCCGAAGTCGTTGTCGTTGATGAGAGCGAGCGTGTCCCGCCCCGTCACCGCCACCCCTTCGATCTTCCCGGGAATGCCCGCGACCTTGCCCAGGTCGACGACCAGGCTCTTGCGGAGCACCGGGACGCCCGACGCCGAGGGGTCGGTGAGCTCCTCGTACGAGGGAGACGTCGTCGGGTCGTCCCAGGCGGAGCCCAGGATTCCGGAGCCGTGCGGGAGCGTCACCCGGTGCAGCCTGGCCGCCTTGTCCGTGCGCTCCTCGACCAGCAGCTCGTGCCGACCGATCGCGACGACCGAGGAGATCTTCAGCTCGGAGGTGTCGTCCTCGCCCGGGTCCACGACATTCACCGCGTCGAACCGGTAGGCGTACTCTGCGGTGACCGCGCGCTTCTTCGTCGAGAAGCGCAGTAGCCGCACATTGCGCGAGGACTCGCCCGCGTCCTGGTCCGGCAGCGAGAGCGGGCTCTGTACCGCGAGCACCAGGTCACCGCCCGGGAGAAGGGCCAGCCCCTCGAACCCGCGGTTGACCTTGCGGTGCAGGAGTACGCCCGGCAGCGCCTCCACCACCGGATAGTCGGCGCCCGTCAGCCCGAGACCCTCCGGCACGTAGCGCGTGAGCACCCGGCCGCGTGCGGATACGTGCACCAGGGAGGGGCCGTACTCGTCGACGAGCCAGAAGCTGCCGTCGGCGGCACGGACGATGCCTTCGGTGTCCAGGCCGTTCGGGTCGTAGCCTAGCGGCGTCCTCGCGTCGTAGCTGTACGGGGCCTCGTCGCGGTTCCGCTGGTTGGGCAGTCCGGTGACCGCGGCGCCGGACCGGGTGGTGATCGCAATGGCCTTCAGCACCTGGACGTGCTTCCCGCTGACCCGCACCTTGACGATCGCCGGGTCGAAGCCGGGGACGGGGAAGGTGCGTCGCTTCTTCCCGTCGATCTTGATCTGTCCGTTGGGCCCGCGGTCGGTGACCGTCCAGAACTCGCCCTGGCGGCCTGCGGGATAGATGTCGCTGCCGATGCCGCCGAGCTCCACCCCGCGGTCGTCCGTGACCGTCCCCGGCAGCAGTCCGTTGCTGAAGCCGGCCAGCGGAATGTCACCGAGCACGGCGGCCCCGGTGACCCGCGCCGCGCGTTCCGGACGCTCGTGCCGGTCCTGCGCGCCGGTTGCCGTTCCGGCCGCGATCACCGTACCGAGCAGGGCGAGCGGCAGACCGACGGCAAGGGAACGACGGACAACACGCGCGGACATGGGGCCTCCGTAAGTTGTTGGGGCCTGTCCGGCGGTTCAGTCGGACAGGCTCTAGGTGGCCCGGGAGGGCCGGATGCGGCTGATGGGGTCTTGCCTTCAGTGGCTTGTCAGGAGTGGCCGCCATCGCCCCGGCCCGCCGACGATCCAGCGTCCTGTGGGCGCTCCTGCGCGACAACCGAGCCCTCACCTTCCCACCACCGGTCACGCGGGCGGCTTGACTTCATCATTGAGGCTCCTGGGGCACGAACAGCTCGTACGACCGTCAGGTTCCGCCTTCGCCCTCAACGCACGGTGACAGCCAGTTGAACGCACGGACAGTACGCGGCGACGGACTGTGGTCCCGGAACGGCCCTACTGCTGTGCGGCAGTAGGACCTCTCTGGGGCTACAGCCCCGGCCCACGGGCCGTACCCAACGAGTCGCTCAGTCCTCCGACATGCCCGAGCCGGCCAGCGCCGCCGCCGGATCGTCGTCCGCCGGACCTGCCGGGACCCAGCGCCCGCCCTCCTTGCGGTACGGCCACCAGCGCCCGTCCCGTCCGTACCGGAGCTGCACGCCACCGTCCACCGAGGTCCAGCGATTGCCCGCCGACCGCAGCCGGGGCTGCTCGCCCTCCTCCCACGCCTCGGCGAGCCGGGCCCGCGCCCTGGCCAGGTCCTCCGGACCGGGTGTCCACTCCTCTTCGAGCACGGTGAGCGCGGCCACCCCGCCGTACCGCCACGCCCGCACCGCCGCATCGAGCTCGGCCTGTCGCCGCCCCGAGCCGGTGGCCAGCCGCTTCGCGATCCAGGGCTCGGGCCGGGCTTCCGCGGC